>NZ_JBQHST010000008.1:0-64822 GCF_052066095.1 Collinsella sp. HCP28S3_B9 | reverse complement strand
CTCGAAGAGCCCGATCGCCGCCTTCCTGGCCTCGATGTCGTGCTTCACCCTCAAGTCGACACGCATAAAAAGCCTCCCATTTCTCATGTCCAAGAAATGGGAGGCAGTTCAATTTGGGACGGGGCTTTTTTAGCTACCGAGTAAATGTGCCCGTTGGGGGAATAGTCGTGCCACTTCGCTTGACAACAGGCTAAACTAGCTCATAAACATTTACTACTCTGTTTAGATTGAATTTGCGGTCGTTTAGTTGTCGAGTCATCAAGTTGCGATGCTCCGCCACGGCCGTTGCTAGGGGGAACAATGGCCAAAGCAAGTGTTCGCGAGATCAGCCGCATCACCGGTTTTTCGCCTGCGACCGTGTCCAACGCGCTCAACCGCAAGCGCAGCGTGAGTGAAGAGACCGCCAAGGTCATCCTGGAGTGCGCGCAATCGCTTGGCTATCAGCAGTCGACGCAGCTCGAGAGCATTCAGTTTGTGCTCGCGCGCAAGACGGGCGCCATTCTGGACGAGAGCACCTTCCATCCTGCGGTCATCGAGGGCGTGGAGCGCCAGGCGCGTCGTCACGGCATGAGCACGAGCTTTGTCTCGCTCGACTTTAGCGACTTGGACGCCGTGCGTCCGCAGGTCGAGGGCCTGATCGCCGATCCGTCTGCCGCTATCGTGCTGATGGGCACCGAGCTAGGCGAGGAAGACTACGCCCTGTTTGCCAACGCTGCCGCCCACCTGATCGTGCTCGATGGCTGGAGCGATCGTCAGTACTTCGATGCCGTGGTCATTGCCAACACCGACTCGGTGCTGCGCGCCGTGGATCACCTCATCGAGAAAGGTCACAGGCAGATCGGCTATCTGGCGGGCGACCTTCGCATCCGCAACTTTAAGGATCGCGAGCGCGGCTATCGCCAAGCGCTTGAGGACGCAGACCTTGAGGCCAACCCGACATGGCGCGTTACGCTGGGCACCACGCTCGAGGGCGCCTATCGCGACATGGGCGCATGGCTCGACAGCGTCTCGCGCGACGACCTGCCGACGGCTTTCTTTGCCGAAAACGACGTGCTCGCCGTGGGTGCCATGCGCGCGCTCAACGAGCACGGCATACGCGTGCCCGAGGATGTCTCGATCATCGGCTTTGACGATCTGTCTTTGGGCGCCTTCTCCAACCCGCCGCTCACCACGGTGCACGTTCCCAAGCACGAGGTGGGCGAGATCGCGGTGCGCCGCCTGGTGGGCAACATCCGCAATCCCAAGAGCTATACCTGCAAGACAGCCGTATCGACCTATTTTGTCGAGCGTCAGAGCGTGCGTGAGATCTAGGCAAAGGCAACGCCGGGCCGCAGGGCGGCAAAGCCGTCGACGCGACCATTTCGTACACTGCCTAGCATGATTTTTCTGGGACGGGGATTAAAAACTCATTGATCCCCGTCCCGGGCAGCTCATTTGGGACGGGGCTTTTTTGACTGGTATGATTGGTGCGACCATTCGAACCAGCTAAAAGAGCCCCGTCCCAAATTGACTATCGAGAGGATCTGCCATGGAGCGCATCGCGAGCTTTTCCGTTGACCATTTGCTGCTTGAGCCCGGCGTGTATGTGAGCCGCATCGACCGCGATCCGGCGACCGCCGCTGTCGTTACCACCTTTGACCTGCGCCTGACCACGCCCAACAAGGAGCCGGTCATGAACACGGCAGAGTGCCACACCATCGAGCACCTAGGCGCGACATTCCTTCGCAACCATGCCGAGTGGTCGAGCCGCATTGTCTACTTTGGCCCCATGGGCTGCCGCACGGGCTTTTACCTGGTCGTTTTTGGTGAGGTAACGAGCGAGGAGATCCTGCCGCTCGTGCGTGAGTTGTTTGAGTTTGTCGCCGACTTTGAGGGCGATGTCCCCGGAGCCGCTCCCGAGGAGTGCGGCAACTACCTGGACCAGAACCTTCCCATGGCAAACTGGCTCGCGCGCCGCTACCTCGACCGCGACCTGGCCGATATCGACGAGAAGCACCTGCACTATCAGCAGGCGTAAGGGCTTATCGCCCAAAACGCGCACATTGGGCGCCTTCGCTTATGCGGGGGCGCCTTTTTGTTGAGTGGTCTGGACGAGCGTTCAAAATCGCTCATGTTTGTTCTAGAATGTTCGTATAGTCACATTTACGAACAGGAGTGAACATGCATATCTACTCTGTCAACGATCTCGAGTTCAAGTCCTATGGCCGCGTGTGGGACGACGTCCCGTCCGGCCTGACCGCTCCACTCGTCGAGGCACTCTCCGCTACGCCCATCCCCGAGGGCAGTAAGTACGTAGCGAGTACGCCGGAGCTCGAGGGCGTTAAGGGTGCCGATAAACTGGGCTTTCTCATGTTTGGTGGCCGTCCCTTCCAGCTCGGCTGGTGCAACGGGCACAACACGCGTCTCAACTGCCTGGAGTACCACCGTGCCAGCGAGTTCAACCTGGGGGCGCGTGACTTTATCCTGCTCGTGGCGCATCGCTGGGAGATCGAGGGCGGCAAGCTCGATACCGCGTGCGTCAAGGCGTTCCGCGTGCCGGCAGGCAAGGTCGTCGAGGTTTTCAACACCACGCTCCACTACACGCCGTGCATGGTCGACGACGGTGGCTTCCAGGTGATGGTGGCGCTGCCCGCCGGCACCAACGGTCCGCGTCCCGAGGCTGCGGCCGATATGCCTGCTGCCGGCGACAGCTACTGCTACTGGAAGGCCGACAAGTGGGTTCTCTGCCATGCTGACAGCCCCAAGGCAGCCGAAGGCGGCTACGTAGGTCTCATCGGCAAAAACCTCGACATCGCCTGCGACTAGAATCTTCTGTCTCGATCTGTAACATCTAGCGAGCTAAATCGTCTCTACCTGTTACAGATCGAGACATACCGCCCCCCAGCCACCACAAAGGTGCCTGTCCCCATTGTGGTGGCTGTCTAGAGCTGGCTGCGCAGATAGTCAGCCATATATGGAACAGCGAAACGCACGTAACCGCGGCGTGCCTGTTCGATAACGCCGGCGTCGATGAGGCGTCGGCGATACTTTTGCGCATAGTCGGGTGTGACTGACATGCGCTCGGCCACATTGGAGATGCGCGACACGCCGTCTTTGTCATCAGTCATTGCGTCGAGAAACGCGACGTCTTGGTCCGATAGCGCGGCGAGCGTCGTTTCACAAACATCGTTTTCGAAATCGGCCTTTGACGCTTCGATAGCTCCGTCGATTTGCTCTGGCGTTACGTATTCTCCTGCCTGGCAGCGATTGGCGATGTTGTAGCCGATGAGCTGCAGCATATAGGGCGATCCTTGGGTTGTACGAGCGGCACGGAGGCGAAGATCGCCTGGAATATCAAGGTCGAGCTTTTCGAAAGCCCGCTGATAATAGGCATCGACATCTCCGACTGAAAGCGGTTCGAGCGTGACTTTGCGTGCGCGGTTGAGAAATGTCAGTACGCGGTCGTTGAGTGTCGCGGAGACTGCTCCCGGGAGGCCCGCCATGACGAGCGCGACGTTGAGTCCCTCGCCGACCAGCTCTTGATAGGCGGTGACGAGCTGTCTGATCTCGGGTGAATTTGCCTGGAGCTCGTCGATGAGGATGAGGATGCCGTGTCCCTGCTCGGTTAACTTGCGTGCCAACTGCGTGAATTTGAACTGGAAACTCTTAGTTTCCTGTACGTCGCGCGTAAACTCGAGGCCGGCTGAGAAACCGAAGACGCTCAAACTGCCACCTGTAAGTTTGGGGAGACGATGCTTGTTGGCGTAAGGCTCGCCCGCTTCCTGGATTTTCTCAACAATGCGCTCGAGCATATCCTCGGAGGCTACGGTGGGCGTGGCGACAACAAAGCCGAGCTTGCGGGCGCGATCGGCAAGCTCCCACAACAGAACCGTTTTGCCGCTGCCTCGCTGGCCGAGCATGAGCATGGCTCGGTCTCGATTGCCCGGCTCCTGCTCAAGGCCGGAGATGAATGTCGAAATCACGCTCCCGCGTCCCACCAGATAGGACGGGCGATTTCCAAATGAGGGGGAGAAGATGGTTTCAGTCATAAGTCTCCTTTCCTTTTTTTCCTATTTTTTCCTTTTTTTCCTATTCAGTCAAATGAGTTGCTGAGCGAAGGCGGCTACGTAGGCCTCATC
The DNA here is from genome assembly GCF_052066095.1 of Collinsella sp. HCP28S3_B9. Taxonomy (NCBI): domain Bacteria; kingdom Bacillati; phylum Actinomycetota; class Coriobacteriia; order Coriobacteriales; family Coriobacteriaceae; genus Collinsella; species Collinsella sp. HCP28S3_B9. Next base: position 60,704 of record NZ_JBQHST010000008.1, on the reverse strand, counting down.
GGCAAAAACCTCGACATCGCCTGTGACTAGAATCTTCTGTCTCGATCTGTAACATCTAGCGGGCTAAATCGTCTCTCCCTGTTACAGATTTAGACAAACTGCAAAGGACTGGCCGAACAATCTCAATCTGTAACACCAGGCCCGGTTTTGGCGGCCTAACTGTTACAGATCGAGACAAATCGCCCCAAACCACCACAAAGGTGCCTGTCCCCTTTGTGGTGGATTGGGCAGGCGGGTATCAAAAAGTGTCAGGCGGGGTGGCTGCCGGGCGCCTGCACGCGAAAAGAAGTATCGGCCTGTGCCGTTGCCGTTGAGCGGTACCCCGTTTGCAGGGATACTGAGCCTATGACAACAGCGTGCGAAAGGATTGATACATGGCTTTCCGTAATGACTTCCTGTGGGGCGGCGCAACGGCTGCCAACCAGTGCGAGGGTGCCTACGACGTGGACGGCCGCGGCCTGGCCAAGCTGCATGCTCGCCGCGGGTAGCTACTACCCCTACAGCTGCCGTCCGGGCGACGTGCGCCAGGCGCAGCTCGATAACCAGGACAACTACTTCTTCGTCGACGTCCAGAGCCGCGGCTACTACCCGGCATATGCCGTCAAGAAGCTCGAGCGTCTAGGCATCGATGTGGGCATGACGGACGAGGACCGCGAGATCCTGGCCGCTAACACCGTCGACTTCATTAGCTTTAGCTATTACAGCACCCGCTGCTCTGCCGGTGCCGATAACCCCGATGTCGAGCGCACCCAGGGTAACGCCTTCGCCGGCGCCAAGAACCCCTATCTGCAGGAGAGCCAGTGGGGCTGGGCCATCGATCCACTGGGCTTCCGCATCACCCTCAACGACCTGTACGACCGTTATCAGAAGCCGCTGTTTGTGGTCGAGAACGGTCTGGGCGCCAAGGATGTTGTCGAGGAGGATGGCTCCATCAACGACGACTACCGTATCGACTACCTGCGCCAGCATATCGCCGCGATGCGCGATGCGGTGACCGAGGACGGCGTTGACCTGCTGGGCTACACCACCTGGGGCCCGATCGACCTGGTGTCTGCCGGCACGGGTGAGATGTCCAAGCGCTACGGCTTTATCTATGTGGACCGCGACGACGCCGGCAACGGTACCCTCAAGCGTTCCAAAAAGAAGAGCTTCGACTGGTACAAGAAGGTTATTGCTTCTAATGGTGAGGACCTGTCCTAAGGAAGCTGAGACACTCAACTTCATAGCCTTCTAACCAAGGCGCCCGGCGAGTAGTTATTGCTCGCCGGGCGCCTTGCCGTCTGCGGATTTTGGGACATGCGGCCCGCTTTTTGGGCCCGCCTGTCGGTACACTAAAGGGACTATGAGTGCCCGCGAGCGACATATCGGCCACGCGGCCGCCCGGACCGCTCCGGTTGCGGATCCCAGGGGCGGCAGGCTCTTCGCCATGCCGCGATTCCTTGTTGGCATAACGCATCAGGTGTACCGTCACCGCGTCTTTGCTATCGCCGGCGCCATCACCGCGCTGTTCCTCATGCTTTTGGCGATCTTGCCGGTGCTGTTCGCCTTCGACCCCAAACTTTCTAACGCCGTGCCCGCCTATAGCGAGGTGTCCGAAGAGGTCGTGGATGGGCTCACCCATTCGAGCCCTCTCCCGCTGCTTGTCGCCGCAATTGTATTTTCGATTTGGGGCGTGTTGGTCTATCTGCGTTGTTTGGACTATGTGTTGCGCCGCCGCCTTGTTGCCATCGCCACCATCTGTGCCCTGTGGATGATCGAGGTCATTCTCAAGTACAAGTCGTACACGCCGTTCTATGCCACCTTGCTGTGGTACCTGTACTACGTGCCCATGACGCTCATACCGCTGCTCTACCAGCTCTGCGGCCTGCGCCTTGCGGGCCTGGAGCAACGCCGCCTGGGTCGCCGCTACCGTGCTGCGCTGTGGATTGTGGCCATCCTGCTTATCGGATTTGTGCTCACCAACGATTTTCACCAGCAGGTCTTCCGCTTTGACCGTACAAGCGACACCTGGAGCAACGATTACACGTACGGCCGGGGTTATTTCGCCTTCCTCGTGTGGACGGCCTTTAACTTCGTGGCCTTTTTTATCCTGGTTGGTCGGTCCTCGTCCTTTCGCATCCAACGTTTCTCGGGCATGGCGGCGCTCGTGCTGCTGGGCGGCGCATTCTTTGGCATCTCATATGCTCTGCGCGTGCCCTGGGCATGGAGGCTCAACTTTTCGCTCGTCTATTGCATCCTGTGCGTGGTGGCGATGGAAATCTGTCTCGATTGCGGTGTCATTCCGTCGTACCACGATATCGCCGGCATCTTCGACACCTTGCCGCTTGACCTCAAAGTTCTAACGCGCGACCTGCAGGAGGTCTATGCCACGCCGGTGTCAAAGCCAATGCCGGTAGGCGTGCGCGAGGAGTTGCGGAACCAGGAGCACGCCCGCGCCCATGCCTTTACCGTGGCGTCCGATCCCGATGTGATGTATCGTGCTTTTCCGCTGCTGGGGGGATCGGCCCTGCTTGCCCAAGACGTATCGGAGCTCAACGAGCTCAATCGCGAACTGGCACATCGTCGCATGGAGCTGCAACGCCAAAACGAGCTGCTTGCCGCCGACTACGACCTTAAGACACATTTGGCAGATCAAGAGGCCGAGACCTTGCTAGTCCAAGACGTGGACCAGGCGCTTGCCCGCGCGCTCGAAGAGATGTACGACTTGTTGAGCTCGCTGCCGCCGTTGACTGACGAGGAATCTTCGCGCGAGCGTTACCGCATGCTGCAGCGCGCCAAGATGCTCGTTGCCTATTGCAAACGGAAGGGGTCGCTCACGTTGGCACAGCACGGGGAGAGCGGTTTTGACCGCGACCGCATTCAGCTCATTGCCAACGAGCTCGCAAGCGACCTGCGCACGATCGATGTCGATTGCGCCTCGATTATTGCCATACGGCGCCCGATGCACGCCAGTACGGTAAGCGCGCTGTACGACTGCGTGTATGACTTTGCGTTTTTTGCCTACGCCACCGATCATCCGGCACTTATGTATCACTTGGGCGACCATGACCGATGCAGCGTCGAGCTGCGCGCCACACTTTTTTCCAACGATGATGAAGATCTTTCGCAGACGCCCGCTGCGCAAGAGCTCGAAAGCGCTTTGCAAGGGCGCAACGTGGCATACCGCCTTGAGGGCGAGTCCGGTCAGCTGCGCATGATCGTCTTGATGCCGAGGGCGGGTGAGTGACGATGCAGATTTCGCTCATCCTTCCCCAAATCGTTGCGCTCGATGTTGTCTTTGCCCTGGCTGCGTGTCTGCAGACGATCCACGTCCCGCTCATCGCATCGCGCCGCTCGTCCTATAACCGTAAGGTGATTTGCGCCTACGAGGCGAGTCTTGTGCTTCACCTGATGATTTCGGCGCTCATCTTGTTCACGTCGTCTGGCTCGTATCTGGTGGCGCCGCTTGACGTTTGCGCCAGGGCAATGGGCGGAGCGTTGTGGCTCAATGCCGCAATCTTTGCCTATGGCGTGGTACTTATGGTGCACTATCGTCGTCCCGTCATGCTGGTCGAGCTGTTGCTTGTTGTCGCCGTTACACCACCGGTGGTTTTTGCCATGGGCTCGGCGTGGACCGCTGTCCTTATCGCAGAGGGAGCGTTCTTCCTGTTCCGTTCCATCGCGGCGCTCTTGATGGACGTCCGTAACCGCCAAGAGGATATCACCATGTTCTCGACGATCGAGACCATCAGCGTGATTCCCGTGGGCATCCTGTATCTAGACCCGAGGGGCCGTCCGCTGCTCATGAACCGCTGCATGCGCAAAAACCTCGTAGAGCTCCATATGCCCACCGACCTGGGCGACATGAGCAGCACATGGAACGACCTGCGCAAACTGAGCATGCAAATGCCCGAAAGCAGCGCTAATCGCGCCCATATCGACCTTGATCGCTTTGGTAGGGATCGCTCCGTGGTCGAGATCTCTCCTTCCGAGATTCGTCTGTTCGTGCGTGACTCCGTTACGGTCTCGAGCCATCCGTTCGAGCGCGTCGTCGGCCTGGACGTGACGGAATACGCACACGCCTACGACCGTCTGGCGCAAGCCAACCACCTGCTTGAGCGTGCTGGCCAAGAGCTCCAGGCCCAGATCGAAGAAGCCAAAAAGGTTGCCGACAATGCGGCCTACCTACGTATGCGTGCCCGCGTTCACGATGTGATCGGCCAGCGCCTGTCCATTCTTCATCGCTATTTGGAGGAGGGACGTCTGGATGATGAGTCGCTCGAGCAGATTGACCCGTTGCTGCGCTCAATCGCCGCCGATTTGCGCAGTGGCGGTGCCAGCGAGCCTGCAGAGCAGCTGAGCGATATCGTCCACGCCTTTGGCTTGGTGAGTGTGCAGATCGATGTTGAGGGTGCGCTGCCTGAGGACGCGCGTGTCGCCGCCGCATTTTTGCAGATTATCCGCGAGGCCTCGACCAATGCCACCAGGCATGCGCAGGCGCATCGGGTCCACGTGCGCCTGTGGCAGGAGGGGACGAATGCTAGCGCCGTCGCGCGCATGACGATTTCTAACGACGGGTCCCCGGCCCCCGTATCGTATCGCGAGGGAACGGGTATCCCAGGTATGAGGCATGTCGCGCAAGATTTGGGCGGCGGCCTGGAAGTCCACGCCGCCCAGCCCTTTACGCTTGCGGTGTCCATCCCGCTGAGCCCCAACGCCACGGTCCAAAGGAGAAGTTCATGATCCGCGTGTTAATTGTCGAAGATCAGGCCATTCTGCGCGAAAGCCTGGCGCGCTCCGTTGGCGACCAGCCCGATATGACCGTCGTCGCCGCGATCGCCGATGCCTCCGAGGCCTTGGGTGTCGCGCTCAAGGAGCACCCGGACATGATACTGATGGACGTGTGCACCGAACACGATTCAAACGGCATCGTGGCGGCGGCGCGCATCAAGGAGCAGCTGCCCGAGTGCCGCGTCATCATCATGACCGGCATGCCCGAGATCACCTTTGTCGATCAGGCTCGCGAGGCGGGCGTCGATAGCTTTGTGTACAAGAACGTTGGTATCGACGAGCTGTTCGCCGTGATGCGCTCCACGCTGGCTGGCTACTGCACGTTTCCCAAGCCGCCCGAAAGCATTTTTTCGGGCACGGCGGCACTCGACGATGTCGAGCTGTCGATTTTGCGCCTTGCCTGCGAGGGCAAAAGCCGCCGCGAGATCGCGGCCGAGCTGTTTATGAGTGAGGGTACCATCAAGCGTCGCATCTCGGAGATTCTGAGCAAGACCGGCTACGACAACATCATGCGTCTTGCCGTGCGCGCGGTAACGGAGGGCAGCATCGTCCCCAACATGGAGCGCCCGTAATCGACGCGCTCGCCGTGTTCCGGCGCCGTAAAGATAGGCCGCCCGCCGTTTTGCATCAGAAAACGACGGTCGGCCTGCTTGTGCGGCTGTGCTGTCGGCATAAAAACGACGGGGCCGCAGGATCAACTCCTGCGGCCCCGCCTGGCAAGTGCGCGGATGCGTCCGCCAATCCGCGGCTGATGTTACGTGCCGCTACGCGATGGTTGCGGTGTAGGAGGCGACGTCCTCGTAGGAATCGGTCAGGTAGGCGTCGATGCCGATGGTCGTGTTGACCAGGTCGTTAAGGCTGTCAAGCTCGCCGCTCGAGAACGTGAATTCCTCGGTGGCGTTGGTGCCGGGCATCAGGTTAGCCGAGAACCAGGGTTCCTTCATGGTGCCGTTGACGTTGGTCTTGCCGGAGGGAGCGTAGAAGGTCAGGTCCTTGTCGCTCTTGTTGGTGATGTTGACGACAAAGCCGATGTCGCCCCATTCGTCCTTGAACTTCTCGGTGATGGTGATGGTGCACAGATCGTCATCGGCGACGGTGACGGCGGGGGAGATTTCGACGCTCTGGACGTCGTCGTCTTCGACGGCCTCATCGATCTCCTCTTCCTTCTCGGCCGCCTCGCGATCCTTTTTTATCGTACCGGACAGATCCTTGTCGGACTTCGTAAAGATAAGCTTGTCGCCTTCCACCTCGAGGACGAGCTTGCCGTCCTTGAGTTTCATGTCCTGCGAATCGCCGTCGGCGGTGATGGTTGCAGTGGTGGCGTCCTTGGCCTCCCATTTCAGGTCGGCGACCTCAAGGAACATGTCGAGGACGCCCGTGCCGTCTTCGTCGAGGATCAGGATACAGTTGAGGCCCCACTCCTTGAGCATATCCATGTACTCATCGGTGAGCTCTTCGCCCTCCAGGGTTCCACCCGAGAGTTCCCAGCTGCCGACGAAGTTGGCCTTGGGGTCCTTGCCGCCGCCGCTGCAGCCCGTCAGGGCAAAGGCGAGCGCCAGGACGCATGTCAGAAATGCGAGTACGGACTTTTTGAACGTTGTCTTCATGGTGTCCTCCTTTATCGAACGAAACCCATAGAAGCAAATGCGGGGGTGGCGGACCCCCCGCCAATTACCAGATAGAGGGGCTAGGGCCTGGGCGTTCCACAGTTGCTGCAGAACTTGCCGCCGTTTTCGCTGCCGCAGTTGGGGCAGAACCACTTGGTCGGTGCCGGGGCGGGTGCGGGACTGCCACACTCGGGGCAGAACTTGCCGGTGTTGGTGGCACCGCAACTGCAGGTCCACGTGCCGGCCGCGGGGGCAGCGGCAGGAGTCGGTGCGGGGGCGGGTGCCGGAGCCGGCTGTGGGGTGGCCTGCTGCTGTGCCTGGCCGGCGGCGAACAGCTGGCTGGCGTTCATGCCGCCCATGCCGCCCGCCATACCCATGCCCATAAAGCCGGCCATCGCGCCGTTGGGGTTGGCGGCTGCCGCGCGCATCGCATCGCTCTGGGCGCTGGCGATGTTGGCGGCTGCCATGGTGGGATCGCGCATGACCGCGGCCTTCTGCAGGTCCTTGATCATTTGCTCGTCTTCTTGCGAGGCGGCGATGGAGTTGACGCCAAAGCTCACGATCTCGACGCCGCGCAGGTCGCGCCAGTCGGCGGAGAGAACCTCGTTGAGCGCGCGGGCGAGCTCGGTGGTGTGGCCGGGGATAGCGCTGTAGCGGATGCCCATCTCCGAGATCTTGGCAAAGGCGGGTTGCAGAGCGGTGAGCAGCTCGGACTTAAGCTGGCTATCGATCTTATCGCGCGTGTAGCTATCGGTCACGTTGCCGCACACGTTGGTGTAGAACAGCAGCGGGTTGGTGATGCGGTACGAATACTCGCCGTTGCAGCGAACGGAGATGTCGACATCCAGGCCAATGTTGTTATCGACCACGCGGAAGGGCACAGGCGAGGCGGTGCCGTACTTGTTGCCGATGATCTCCTTGGTGTTGATGAAGTAGACGCGCTGGTCTTTGCCCGCGTCGCCGCCAAAGGTAAAACGGCTGCCGATATTGGCGAACGTCTCCTTGATGGAGTCGCCCAGGTTGCCGCTAAAGACGCTCGGCTCGCTGCCGGTGTCAAAGACAAACTCGCCGGGCTCCAGCGCGACCTCGATGATCTTGCCGTTTTGCACCACGAGCATGCCCTGGCCGTCGTTGACGGCGATGACCGAGCCGTTGGAGATGACGTTGTCCTCGCCGCGCGTGTTGGAGCTGCGGCCGCCGGTGCGCTTGCTGCCCTTGCAGGCCAAGACGTCAGCGGGCATCGATTCGCAATAGATATATTCCTTCCACTGGTCGGCCATGACGCCGCCGGCAGCACCCAATCCAGCTTTCAAGAGTCCCATGGTGATCTTCCTTTCTCGTCAAAGGCCGGGTGGTATTGGTCAGAATGGCTAATCGTCCTTGTTGTCCTTCATGACAACGGTGGTCTCGGTGTGGCTGAAGGTGTCGTGCTTCTCGGTCAAGTCGAGCTCGCCGCAGTAGCAATCGGCGTGGGTGGCCTCGTTGGCCGTCTTGAGCTGGCCTACCAGCAGCACGTCTCCGATGATTACGATGATCAGCGGTGCGACGATGTTGATGAGGATGCCCTCGATATCAAAGGTAAGGTAGTCCGGATCGAAGGCGTTCTCGCCCATAAAGAGAATCTGGGAGAGGACAAACCCGATTACAAAGAACAGCACCGAGGCGATGGCGAGCTTGGGCTTGGAGCAGGGCAGCTCGCCGACCATGCGGCCGGTTTGGCCGTTCATGGCAAACAGGTAACTCTTGCCGTTCCACGAGGTGGAAAGCATCCACACGGGGAACAGAGCGTAGTTGCTGTCTTCCCAGGCGTAGTCGAGCTGCTTGCTTTCGACCGTGGCATCGTCATATTCGTCGACGACGGTCTCGCGCAGGGCCGAAATCGTACTTTCTTCCATACGACGCTCGGCGCGCGCCTTGCAGGTCTCGCAATCCTCATCGTAGCGGTTGGCGATGTAGCCGGGCATATACGCGACCGAGAACGGGCGCAGCGCATCGTAGTCAAACGGCTCGATGGCATCCATATGGCCGTCGGGCATCTTGGACGATCCGTCGACGGGCACGCGCTCAAACGAGATTTTGCCCTTACGGTAGGCGTCGTAGTGGTCGGTGGTCGTGACGGTGCGGTCGGATTCCTCGGTCACGGTCTCGTTGGTCGCATCAAAGTGCACTTCGCCGTCCACACGGGCGCCGTAGAGCCAAAACGGCACGTAAACGCCTTGGACCTCGTCGATGTGGTTGCCGGTGACAAAGCTCTTGGGCAGCAGGATTTTGCCCTTGTAGTGCTCTTTGAGTGCTGCCATGACATCATCGCGCCCGAGCTTAAACGGAATCACCAGGTCGGGTGAGAAGTCGCCCGAGAGCTGGCCGGGCGCCACGGCGGAGTTGCCGCAGTATGGGCAGGTGGTAACGGCGACGGTGCCGTCCGAGACCAGCTCGGCGCCGCACGACGAGCAGATGTAGCCGGCGTTTTGGGCCAGATCCTGCACGGCATCGTCGACAGCAGGTTTGGGGGCCGCGGCTGCGGCATCGGCTTTGGCATCTGCCTTGTCCTGGCGCTCGCGATAGAGGGCCTCGACTTCCTCGACTTCAAAACGCGAATCGCAGTAGTCGCAGACAAGCTTTTGTTCGGCACTGGCAAAGTGAAGGGGGCCGCCACACGCGGGGCACTGATAGTTGACACTCTCGAAGGCCATGATCGGTCCTTTCCGTGCCGGAGGCTATGCGCCGATGGCGCCGCCGCAGTATTCGCAGCGTCCACTGGCATCGGGAATGGTGGTTGCACCGCAGAAGGGGCAGGTGACCGCGGTCTTGGGGGCCTTGGCGGCCACGACGCTGTCGCGTGTCTCCTGACGCAGCTGTACCAGCGCATCGCGGACTTCGGTTGCCTGGCGCTTGGCCTCGCGATATTCGATGGAGCCACGCTGATCGATGGTGGAGTCGTTCACGCGCAGGTTGATCTCGGTAAAGTACGGCGTGTTGACGTGGATGGTCAGGTTAAAGTCGTAATCCAGGTCGTAGCGCGGCGGGTTGTAGCTCTCGCGCTCGCCGTCCTTGGTCTCGCGATAGATCTCGGTGCGATGCTCGTCGATATCCATATCGCAGCCGAGTACCTGTGAGAACTCGATGATGTCGGGATTGGCGTCGCGCCAGCGGCTCTGCGAAGTGATGATCAGCAGGCCCGCGTCCTCATCGAGCATGATGTTGGTGCGTCCGGCAGAGAGCGTGCGCGTGGGGTTGAACGAGGCCAGGCGCTCGGCGTTGGCCTCGCGGTAGGCGAGTTGCTCGCGGATATCGTCCGCGGTGCTGGAGCGCCAACCACTAAAGAAGGGGGAGAGCTTGCCTGCGCACTCTTTGCACAGGTAGCCTTCGTTGATTTTGGTCTTTCCCAAAATCCCCAGTTCGGTACCGCAAATCGCGCACTCTTTCTTCTCGAACATCTTGTCAAAGAAGCCCATGGCTGCCTCCCATCAACAGGTAGCGTGTGTCACTTTTGATGATGGGTGAGCGCGCGATCTTTCACGATACCCAGACGGCTCAACGAGTCTCCACAACTGGGACACATGGCCCATTTTCGGCCACTCATTGGCCACTCATTGGGGACGTACTTAAATGAGTGGCAGTTGGGGATGCTCCATGCCGAATGTGGGCGCCGCCCCTGCTACGCCACGGTCACGGCAACCTGGGCGTAGCGGCTGCAGGGGCGCTCGGCGCGCGTCTGCACAGAAGGTACTCCTCATTGGGGACGTACTTAAATGAGTACAGTTGGAGACACTCCTAGCCGAGCTAGAGGTCTCGCGTGTCCCTTCTGGTCCATGCGGCTCAAAATCGCGGCGTGATGTGGACGGTGGGCTCGAAATGAGCGGCATTTCGAGCCTGGCTTCGATATTGAGACTGGTTCTGTTTTAAAATAGATTTCCAGACAATTGAGCGGCTGGGGGTTAACCATGAGAGGCACGGGAGACACAACCGCATGTCTGCGTCGGGGCATTCAGGAGATTATATGCCTGGCTCTGTTCTTCTTCACGTTTTTGGCGTGCGAGTATCTCTTTGATGTGCGCATGGCCGAGTTCGTGTCTCCGAACGAGGTCGTTATTTATGAGAGCCTTGTCCTCGGCGCAAGTGTGATTGGCTTTCTTGTGCGTCCCGTTCTGTACTATCGCCGTCCCCATGCCATCGATGCAACGAGTGACGTTACGGGTGTTTTGCTGGTGGCGGCATTCCTGCTGTTGATTATGGCGGTTCGGACTGAGGTGGTAATCGCCGGCGGTTTGGTGGCGTGCTGCGCGCTGGGCTACTGCGGATCGACTGCCCATGCAAACTTTGCGCGGCGCTTTGCGCGGACGCCCTGCTTGGCGCGCGCCGCCGCACTTTCTTACGCCATGGGCGTTCTGGTGCAGGTCTTCAACCATATGGTGATACCTGCCGGCATTCCTCAGCAGGCTGTTCTGGTCGTCGGTGCGATCGCGCAGGTGGCGTTGCTTCACGGTGCCCGACGCGCCAAACTGCGCGATGAGTCCGATCCCAACTTTGAACCCAGTGCTGCCGGGCTTTCGGTAGATGCTTTGGAATATGGCGCCAAGTGGCATGACGAGCCCGAGACAAAGGCGGCATTCCGCCGCGCCGTAGTTCGCCTGACCGTGGCGACGGCGTATCTTTCCGGCGTATTCGCCGCTCTCAACGCGGGCCTCACAACCCTGCATGCTACCGGAGCCGTTGATTTGGGTGATTGGCCGCGCCTGCTGCTTGTTGCGAGTTCGTTGGCCGCCGGCGCCCTATTTGACCTGAGCGGCCGTTCGTATATGAATATCGGCATGACATGTGTCGCCATGCTGTCCACGCTTTCGTTCTTTGTGCTCATCGTCGATGGCAATGGCGGTAACGAGCTTGCTGCCACGATCATCTTTTATCTGGGCTCGGGCTTCTTTGTGGTGTTCTTTACCACAAAATTCGCGGCTATCTCGCTCTATGCGCACTGGTCATATTTTTGGCCGTGCATGGGTCGCGTCGTCAATAACGTGTGCTCGATGCTCGTGACGGCGCCGGCGGTAGCGATTATCTCGAGTCAAAACGTGCTGGCTGCAGTCGGCGCGGCACTCGTGATGTTTGTGGGTATTGCGATTACGCTGTTGGGACAGTTGGGGCAACGGGCCGATGATGCCGTGATGCAGGACGGGCTGGCGCTTGCTGCCGACAATCTTGGTGGAGATCTTGCGCCCGCATGTTCCGACCCCGCGCTTGTGGAGGCAGCGGAGCCCACGCCCGATGAACGCCTCGATGCCTTCGTCACCACCTTTGGGCTTACAGAGCGCGAGCGCGATATTCTTGAGGCCTTGGTCGTTTCGGATCGGAGCGTTCAGGACATTGCCGCAACGCTTTTCCTTTCGCGCTCTACGCTCTACCGCCACATTTCCTCGATCAACAGAAAGACCGGTACCGCCTCGCGTGTGGCCCTTATCAACTTCTTCTGGTCCTGGGCACCCAAGGACTAGCGTATGAGCCGCCGCCCAGTTCCTTACTCTAACGGGGGGATGTGGCTCCAAAGCGCACCCGCATCGACGCTTCGCCTGCGCTAAACTGGAGAGCACGTACGCGATTACGAGAGGAGCCCGCATGGAGGCTTACAAGCAAGAGTTCATCAAGTTTATGGTTGAGTCCGACGTCCTTAAGTTCGGCAGCTTTACGCTCAAGAGCGGCCGTCAGTCCCCGTTCTTTATGAACGCCGGCGCTTACGTGACGGGCTATCAGCTCAAGAAGCTGGGCGAGTATTACGCCCAGGCCATCCACGATAACTTTGGCGACGACTTTGATGTGCTGTTTGGACCGGCCTACAAGGGTATTCCGCTGGCCGTCGTGACCGCGATTGCCTACCACGAGCTGTACGGCAAGGAGGTCAAGTACTGCTGCGACCGCAAGGAGGCCAAGGACCACGGTGCCGATAAGGGCAACCTGCTGGGTTATGAGCCCAAGGACGGCGACCGCGTGGTCATGGTCGAGGACGTTACTACCAGCGGCAAGTCCATCGACGAGACCTATCCCAAGGTTAAGGCTGCCGCCGACGTCGAAATCAAGGGCCTGATTGTGTCCCTCAACCGCATGGAGGTCGGTAAGGGTGGCGTGACCACCGCTCAGAAGGAGATCGAGGCAAAGTACGGTTTCCCCGTCGCGAGCATCGTCTCCATGGCCGAGGTCGTCGAGACCCTCTACAACCACGAGATCGATGGCAAGGTCGTCATCGATGACGAGCTTAAGGCCGCCATCGACGCCTACTACGAGCAGTATGGAGCACAGGAGTAGTTACGGCGTTGTACCAAACGCCGTAACCGGCCGACGCTGCGCGCCGCCCAGGGAGACAATTTGTCATTCAAAAGGCGAGGCATGACCAGAAGGTCAATGCCTCGCCTTTTTCATGCCAACTTGTTCTCCCTGGACGTCGCTCGCTGTCCGTCCTCTACTTGCGGCGTTGTCTTGCTCCGGATGCGGCCCGCTCGCTGCCGTTGCCAGAGTAGCCATTGGGGACGTTCTTAAACGACTAGTCGTTGGGGACATTCTTGTTTGACTAGTCGTTTAAGAACGTCCCCACCGACTGGGGCTGGCAGATCGATCCGCTGGGCCTGCGCATCGCCCTCAACGAGATTTACGCCCGCTACGAGATTCCGCTGATGGTGGTCGAGAACGGCATGGGCGCCTACGACGAGGTCGAGGAGGACGGCTCCATCCATGACCCGTATCGCATCGCCTACCTGCAGAGCCACATCAAGGCCATGGGCGAGGCCATTGCCGATGGCGTTGACCTGATAGCCTACACCTGGTGGGGTCCCATCGACCTGGTTTCCGCCGGCACTGGCGAGATGCGCAAGCGCTACGGCTTCATTCACGTCGATAAGTACGACGACGGCACCGGTACCTACGAGCGCCGCCGCAAGGACAGCTTCTTCGCATACCAGAAGATCATCAAGTCCAACGGCACCGAGGGCTTGGAATAATTGAGCCCCGGCGTTCCGCCGAACGCCGGACCGGCCGCCGACTACGTGACCACCGACGTCGATGACGACGGCATCTGGAACGCTTTTGTTCACCCGGGGCTTATCGAGGCTTAATCGACAATATGAGTGCCACTGGGGAAAAGGTTTTGGAAGGGCTTGGAAGGGCTTGTGATTCGGGCCCTTGCCTTAGCATTTTGGCCATTTGGCACTATAATCACCATAGGTATGCGCATAACGTTGCGCTTAATCAAGAGGAGAAAACGTATGGGTCTGTTTGATATGTTCAAGAAGAAGGCTGAGCCCGTGGCTGCCGCTGCTCCGGCCTCCATTTCTGCTTCTGCCGGCGCCGACGTGCTGTGTTCGCCCGTCAAGGGCAAGGTCATCAAGATGGCCGACGTGCCCGATCCCGTCTTTGCTGGCGAGGTTTTGGGCAAGGGCTGCGCCGTGTGGCCCGAGGACGACCTGGTCTACGCTCCCTCCGACGGCAAGGTGACCGTCACCATGGGTCACGCCGTGGGCCTGCAGTCCGATAGCGGCATCGAGGTTCTGGTGCACGTTGGCGTCGATACCGTCAACATGAATGGCGACGGCTTCGAGGGCTTCGTCAAGGCCGACGACGTCGTGAAGGCCGGCCAGCCCTTGCTCAAGATCGACCGCGCCAAGATCGCTGCCGCCGGTTACAAGGACTGCGTCGTCGTGGCCGTGTCCAACACCGCCGAGTTTGCCGATGTCGAGCTCGCCGTCGAGGCCGAGTCTGCCGTCGCCGCCGGTGACGCCATCGTTAAGGTCGTCCGCAAGTAGTCTGCGGCATCCAGAAGATGCACAAGGGTGGTCGGGTTATCCGGCCACCCTTTTTTAGTAGGCCGAGTAGGCGCATTTTATTGCAGGGGGCTTGCTTTATGGGCCATTCACTCGTCAAATTGAGCCGCCTACGCTTTTGCGACGTAGGGGGTTGAACGGAGCCGCTAATATGGACCTACTGTTACGACGTGCGCTGCGCGGGAAACGCAGCGCCGCTTGTTTGGAGGAATGTCATGAAAAAGAAGCTGCTGCTTGCGCCCCTGATGGCTGCCCTGGTCGCGTGCGTGGTTTTGCTTTCCGGCTGCGGAGGGCCTTCGGTGGAGGAGCTCATCACCGACGACCTTACGAGTCAGTTTGACGAGATCAAGAACGGCGGCGATGATTTCCTCTCCGGCCTGGAAGAGGCTTCGGGCGACGAGTTTGAGCAGCTGGGCATCGATCCCGAGGAGTATGCCAAGAGCTATCTCGAGGGTTTTGATTACAAGATCGGTGATGTGACGGTCGATGAGGACAAGGGCACCGCGACCGCCGAGGTCACCATCACCTGCAAGTCCATGAACAAGATCGTCGAAGATTTCGCCACCCAGTATCAGGAGAAGATCGCCGCACTCGATACGATGCCTTCCGAGGACGAGCTGTACAAGATGGCCGGCCAGGTGATGGTCGACGTGACCAAGGCCGCTAAGACCAAGGACACCAAGGTCACCTTTAAGTATTCCGCCAACGAGGATAACGAGTGGTCTGCCGACGAATCCGCAACCACCGATATTATGATTGCTTTTTTCAAATTTTTGGTTGGGGGTTTTAACCAACCGCCGCAACTGCTCGACGCTGCGTGGGCACCAGAGCGACAACTTGTCATTCAAAGAGGACGGCATGACCAGAAGGTCTATGCCGTCCTCTTTTCATGCCAATTTGTTCGCTCTGGTGCCCGCTCGCTACTCGCCCAGCACCAGCGCCGCGAGCTCTGCCTGGCTGTCCACCACGTAGTCGGCGCCGGCGGCTTCCAGCTCTGCGCGGCCGCGGAAGCCCCAGCTGACGCCTGCGCTCTTAAGACCGGCGTTGTGGCCGGTCAGGATATCGACATTGGAATCGCCTACGTAGAGCGTGGTCGCCGGGTCGGCGCCCAGCTCTTCCATCACATGCAGCGTGACGGGTGCCTCGGGCTTAGGCGGAAACGCATCGACACGGCCCTGTACCAGCGCAAAGCGCTCGGAACCAAAATACTTCTCGATAAGCGGGGCCGCCGAGACGTGGTCCTTGTTAGTGAGCACGGCAAGCTGCACACCCGCGGCACGCAAGCGGTCGAGCATCTCGATCGTGCCGGCATAGGGGGCGGTGTGGTCCTCCTTGTGCTCGCCGTAATAAGCCCTAAACTCGGCAAGCGTCTGCTCAAACATACGGCCGTCGCCCGCGTACTCGGCGGGCATAAAGCGCTCAACCAGCTTGAGCATACCGTTTCCCACCTTGTAGCGGTACTCGTCAACGGCAAACGTGGGCCAGCCGTGCGCCTCGCAGGTATGGTTGCCGGCGGCTGCCAGGTCCTCGAGCGTGTTGAGGATGGTGCCGTCCAGATCAAAGATCACATGGGAAAAAGCTGCTGCCATGAAAGCTCCCGTCGTTGGGTTTCAAAACGCACCCCATAATACTGGGCTTACGCGTTGGGTGTGCTTGGAATCTGAACATCTCCAGGGATATCAGGTGACATCGCGCCACTCATGAGATTCCGCCCTAGCAAATTCTCGGCAGCTGCTCTCCCACGAGCATGTCGAGGATGCGGGTAGAGCCCCAGCCGGTGCGCACGCGCACGGCGGGACGGGAGCCCTCGGCAAGTGGCAGCACGCGACCGATGATGGCGGCATTCTCGCCGTAGCGGGCGACGCGCATGGCGGCTAGAGCCGCATCGCCTTGCTCGGCCGGCACCACGGCGACCATCTTGCCCTCGTTTGCTACCTGCAGCACATCGTAGCCGAGCATCTCACATGCCGCCTGCACGTCGGGGCGCACGGGCACGGCATCCTCGTCGATCTCCATGGCAACACCGCTGGCCTGGGCAAACTCGTTGAGTGTGGATGCCAGGCCGCCGCGCGTGGGGTCGCGAAAGCAACGCGTGCCGGGCGCTGCGGCCAAAACGTCGGCAATCAGGTGGTTGAGCGGCGCGGCATCGCTTTCGATCGTGCTCGAAAACGCCAGGCCCTCGCGCTGGCTCATGATGGCGATGCCGTGGTCGCCGAGTGTGCCCGACACCAGGATGACATCGCCAGGCTGGCAGTTTGCACCGCTGAGCGCCACATCCGCAGGCACTTCGCCCACGCCGGCGGTATTGATGTAGACGCCGTCGGCCCCGCCGCGCTCAACAACTTTGGTGTCGCCGGTGATGATCGCTACGCCCGCCTCGCGCGCCGTCTCGGCCATGGTCTGCACAATCTGGCGGAGCTTATCCATGGGATAGCCCTCTTCGAGGATAAAACCGCACGATAGGTAGCGCACGTTGGCGCCCGAGGTCGCGACATCGTTGACGGTTCCGCACACGGCGAGACGGCCGATGTTGCCACCGGGGAAGAACTGCGGCGAGACTACAAAGCTGTCGGTCGACATGGCGATGCGCCCGCTCGCGGGCAGCGCGGCGACGCCGGCGTCGTTGCCTTCGAGCAACTCGGGCGTCCCAAAGGCATCCAAAAAGACCTCATCGATGATGCGTTTCATCATCTGACCGCCGGAGCCATGGCCCAAAAGGATGGTGCTATCGGTGATGCTATGGGACATATCCAAAACTCCAATCGTGGGTGGAATTATATGGGTGAGGCGCAGCGTCGACCAGTCCGCCGCTCGTTAGAACGGCGGAACCTAATAGTCGCGGTAGCGGTAGTACGCCGCGCAGCTGCCTTCGGAGCTCACCATGCACGGGCCGACGGGGTGCTCGGGCGTGCAGGTGCGGCCAAAGAGCGGGCAGCCGCTCGGCGTAATGGCCCCGCGCAGCACGTCGCCGCAGCGGCACCCACGCGGCTCGACCGTCGCCTCAACGGGCACGTCAAAGCGGGTACGGGCATCAAAGCGCGAGAACTCAGGGCGGATGGAAAGGCCCGAGTTGGCAATCGGCCCCAGCCCGCGCCATGTGGTGTCGCATGGCTCAAACACCTGCTCGACCAGCTGTCGCGCCACGGGGTTGCCGTCTGCGTTGACGCCGCGACGGTAGGCGTTGTCGATCGCGGGCCTGCCCTCGACAGCCATCTGGACCAGCATGCAGATGCCTTGCAGGATATCGACCGGTTCAAATCCCGTGACCACGCCCGGGGTATCGAACTCGTCGACCAAAAAGCTAAAGGGCGCCAAGCCCGTGATAGTGGCGACGTGGCCCGGCAAGATAAAGCCGTCGATGGCGGTCTCGGGATCGTTGGCGATGGCGCGCAACGCCGGCGGCGTGGTCTTGTGGGCGCAATAGACCGAAAAGTTCAAAAGCCCGCGCGCCTCGGCCTCCAAGATGGCAGCGGCGATGGTGGGCGTCGTAGTCTCAAAGCCCACGCCCATAAAAATGACCGGGCGTTCGGGATTTTGCTCGGCAATGTCGAGCGCATCGAGCGGGGAGTAGACGATGCGGATATCGCGCCCTGCCGCCTTTTGCGCAGCGAGCGAGGTGGACGATCCGGGCACGCGCATCATGTCGCCAAAGGTGGTGATGATGGCGCCGTCTATGTTGGCGAGCGCGATCGCGTGGTCGATGTCACGGTTGGCGGTAACGCAGACGGGGCAGCCCGGGCCGCTTAGCAGCTTGAGCCCGGCCGGCATAATGGAGCGAAAGCCATAGCGGCCGATGCTCACGGTGTGCGTGCCGCAGACTTCCATAAGGTTGATGGTACGGTCGCCGACAAGACCGCGAATGCGTTCGATGAGCTCGCGAGCCAGCTTGGGGTCGCGAAATGCCGAAAAGTCGATACCGGAGCGCACCGGCTGTCCGGCCGCCACTAGTATGCCTCGGCCGGGTTGCTGGCCAGTTGGTCTTCTTCGGCCAGTTCGGTCATGGCGTTAACGAGCTCGAGTGTTTCTTGCGCTTCCTGCTCGTCGACGATCTGGATGCCAAAGCCGGCGTGTACGAGAATATAGTCGCCAACCTGCGCCGTCGGCACGAGTCGCAGCGACACCGGACGCTCGACGCCCATCATATCGACGGTGGCCTTGAGGCCGTCGTCGCGTTTGACTACTTTACCGGGGACGGCAAGGCACATATTGTTCCCCTTTTATACGTTTTGCGCTGGATAGGCGCTCAATAATCCATCAGTTGATGGTAGCGCTCGCGGGGTTCGTGGGCAAACGCGTTACGCCTGTGAGACGGCTGGGCACAGCGGTGTGCGAGAGCGAGCTACTGCGATGCGATCTGCGCAAGACGAGCGCTTGCGACCGCCGCCTGACCGTAGGCGATGCAGCCGTCATTGACGGGCACGGTATGGGGGATAAGGACAGTAAGACCTGCGCTTTTGAGCTCGCGGGTGAGGAGCTGGAGCAGAAGTCGGTTCATGAACACGCCGCCCGAGAGCGCGACGGTGTCGATGCTCTCGCACGCGCAGATCTCGCTGGCGATGCGTGCCGAGGAGCGCGCGACGGCGACATGGAAGTCGAGTGCGAGCCTGTCGGCGGGCACACTGGCTCTGGTTCCCTCCAAAAGCGCCGCAAAAAGTGAGCTGGGGCTCAGGACGAGAGACCTGCTCGAGGTTGCTTGGACAGTTAGTTCAGATTTGTACTTTTTAGAGTGGTAATGGGTGGTATAGATCGTCTGCGAGGGCCCCGAATGGGTTGATTTGGGGTATCCGGCGGGTGAATTAACCGCAAATGAGGTGCCTGGAGAGCCCTCTTCGGGGTAATCTGAGCCAAAACCGTTGGTTAGAGGGTCTGTTTTTAATACAAATCTGAACAAACTGTCCAGTCGCAATGGGTCAGATGCGGAACAGCCGTCTTTATCGCCGGGAACATGGGTAATTTTGCTGCCGAGCGCGCGCCAGGCGGCGGCTTCGAGTTCGATGGCGGGCTCGCCTTCGTAGGTTGCCTGCCCGCAAATGCCCAAAACTGCAGCGGCGGCGTCAAAGAGACGCCCCATACTGCTCGTGCGTGGGCTGTTGATGTTCCGCTCGATCATCGTTGCCGTCACGCTGCGTGTTTGCTCGTCTAGGCCGTCCAAGAACCGCTCGGCCCCCGGATGTTCAAGCAGGCCGAGCTCACTGAGCAGGGCAAAGGCGTTGCGGCGGGCGTCGCGCACGGAGGCCGCCCCGCCGGGGAGCGTCCAGGTGCGCAAATGCGCGGCGCGCTCAAAGCCGCCAAGGCTGGCAACAAGAAACTCGCCGCCCCAAATGGTCCCATCGGTGCCGGCGCCGGTGCCGTCAAAGGCGATGCCAAGGACGCGCGCGTCGGTTGTAAGCTGGCCCGCGGCAATCGCCTCTGCCATTACGCTCGCGATGTGCGCATGATGGTGCTGCACCTCGACGAGCGGCAGATTGCATTTTCGCGCCTGCTCGCGCGCCCACTGGCTCGATAGATAGCTGGGGTGTAGATCGCAGGCCAAGGCGGCGGGCGCCAAGTCAAAGAGATCTTGCAAGCGCGTGCGCGCGGCGTTCCAGGCATCGAAGGTCCCGCCGTTTTCGATACCGCCGATATGCTGCGACACAAAACAGGTTGCCTCGCCGTTCGTCCCTTCACGCGTGAGCGCAATCGTGGCCTTTTGTTGTGGCCCGCAGGCGAGCACGCAGGACGGAGCGCCGTCGAGCGCCGGCAACGGCAGCGGCTGGGGTGCATATCCGCGAGCGCGGCGAACGGGCATGGCGACCCCACCGACCACGCGCACCACGGAATCATCGTAGCGCGAGAGAATCGCACGGTCGTTGCCAAGTAGCGCGTCAGCGATGCCGGCGGCAACAAGGTGCTCCCATGCAAGGGTATCATCGGTCTCGATAGGTTCCTCGCTCAGGTTTCCGCTGGTCATGACGAGCGCGTGCATGCCGCGGGCTTCTGCCGCGGCAAGCAACAGATGCTGAAGCGGGGTGTAGGGGAGCATAACGCCGAGCTCGGGTAGATCGTGCGCGACGGATGGCGCGAGCGCGAGCGCGTTGGGGGAGCCGCCGCTCTCGCAAACGGCACGTCGGCGCAGCAGCACGATGGGGCGAATGCTGCCGGCCAGCAGGCCGCGCTCAACGTCGTTGACATGGCACAGGCGTTCAACATCTGCAAGGTTGCGTACCATAACGGCAAGCGGTTTGTTGCTGCGGCGTTTGCGGCGGCGAAGCTCGGCTACCGTCTTCTCGTTGGAGGCGTCGCATACCAAGTGAAATCCGCCCAGACCCTTGATGGCGACGATACCGCCGTTGGCCAACAGCTCAACACAGCGGTCGATAATGGCGTCGCTGGTCTTGCGCGTGGTGCCGACGGTCAGCGACGCGGCGGCTTCGCCGGCCTCGCGCCACGTAATGTGCGGCCCGCAATCAAAGCAGGCATCGGGCTGCGCGTGAAACCGCCGGTCAAGCGGGTCGTCATACTCTGCGGCACAGGTGGGGCACATGGGAAAGCAATCCATCGAGGTGGCCGCTCGGTCATAGGGCAGCGACCGGATGATGGTAAAGCGCGGTCCGCAGTTGGTGCAGTTGATAAAGGGATAGTGAAAGCGTCGGTCGGCGGGGTCGAACAGCTCGTGCAGGCAGTCGTCGCACGTGGCGATGTCGGGCGAGACGAGCGTCGTGTGGGCGGTTTGATCCTGCGATGCCACAATGCGAAAGCCCCGCTCGTTGGCGGCGTCCCAGTCGCCGGGCGCTAGGTCCATAACCTCGACATGCTCCACACGAGCCGCCGCAGGCGCATGCTCGGAAAGCGCGGCGACAAATTCGTCGAGCGCCTCGCTTAGGGCGTGCGCCTCGATATGCACGCCATCGCCCGCGTTAAGCACCCATCCGCAAATGCCATGCGCCATGGCCTCGCGATACACAAATGGCCGCATGCCAACGCCCTGCACAATGCCCGTCACATGAATATGCACATGTCGCATGTGGCTCCCCCTCGTCAAAACCGACCAAAAAGGGACAGGTTTATTTTGGTAGGTAAAACGTTAAACCTGCCAAAACAAACCTGTCCCTTCTTGGCAGGTGCGCCGCGCAAAGACCCGCTACAGCCCCAGGCTCTGCTCGGTGGCGGCGCAGGTGAGCTCGCCGTGTTTAACGCCGCGCAGGCCCAGCAGACGGTCAGCCAGCTCGTAGACACGCTCGCCGCGACCCTTGAGCGCCAGAATCTCCAAGCAGTTGTGGTGGTCCAGATGCACGTGCATGGTCGAGACAATCTCGTCGGTGTAGTCGTGCTGCACCTCGTCCAGACGGCGCGTCAGATCGCCGGTATGGTGGTCATAGATCATGGTGAGCGACCCGATGACCTGCTCGTCGGGCGTTCGCATCTGCTCCTTGGCAATGGAGGCGCGAATCAGGTCGCGCACGGCCTCGGAGCGGTTGGCAACGTCGCCGCGGCGCGCGATTTGCTCGTCAAAGCGGCGCAACAGGTCGTCGGGAGCGGTGACCGAAAAACGGACCAGCTCGGAGGCGGAGCCGCTGCAACGGCAGCCCACGTCGCCGGTCGGCCCGTGCGGATGCTCGTGCTCGCAGGCGTGCTCGTGCTCGGCCACGCTACACCAGCTTTACGGAGCCAACGGAGTTATGGTCGGCCTCGATGGCCTCCTCGTAGCCCTCGAGTGCGTCGTGCGCCTCGTGGAGTGCCGCCATGGCGGCCTCGAGCTTGGCGCCAATGCGCTCCATGTCAAAGTTCTCGGTCGCATGCAGCAGCTGATGGCTCCACTCGTGAGCGAGCTCGATCGTGTCGTCGACCTGCTTGACGCTCATGGCAAGCTGGCTCATGTTCATTCCGACGTCATGCATGGGAATCTCCTTTTGTACGGGTCTAATCAGTGGTTCAGATTCTACTACGCCCGCTTTACGCATCGCCGCATAAGAAAACGGGTGCGAGTCCGTCTGACCCGCACCCGTTCACTGGGGGCTGTTTGTGATTACCATACTATCCGTGGTCGCGGGCGCAACACCCGGCTCTCCGGCGAGCGGCACAAAACCACTCATGGACGGCAACACATGACCGGCGTATTACAGGTGCTTCTCAAGCAGCGCCTGCAGCCTGGCCTTGGGCAGCGCACCGACGGAGCGGTCGATTTCCTCGCCGTTCTTAAAGACAACCAGCGTGGGGATGCTCATAACGCCAAACTTCATGGCCAGGTCCTGATTGTCGTCGACGTTGCATTTGGCGACGGTAATCTTGCCGGCCAGCTCGTCGGCCACTTCGTCAACAATGGGCGAGAGCGAACGGCAGGGACCGCACCACGGTGCCCAAAAATCAACCAGCACGGGAAGACTGCCGTTAACGACGGAATCGAAATTCTCGGGGGTAATCTGCTTAATGTCAGCCATGGTGACCTCCATAGTGCGACGCGGCTCGGCCGCGTAAAACTCAGTACGACCGTGCTTATACCCAACGGCCCTCAATGCAACCACTCGCGGGCGGCTCTTTTATATAATGGTGGGCATACAAACGATTGGAGAGCGCATGCCCACGTCACAAAGCCAGAAAAAAGAAGCCATCGCCCAGGCGACCGAGCAGGAGCTCGCATCGCTCGCGGGCCGCGGCGTGCGTATCGCGGGCAACGCGTGCTCGCCAATTGTGCTGGTAAAAGGTGATTTAGACGATGCCGAGCGTGCAGGTGGCGAGTTGGCTGCCGGTCCAGACGGCGCCGCGTTGCGTAAGGCGCTCGGCGCCATCGGTTACGCGCCCGAGGATTTCTGCGTGTTGGCAAGTGTTGCCGGCGCGGGCGACGGGGCGGTTGCGATAGGCGAGGACCTGCCGTGCGAGCTGTTCCGCGAGGCGCTCGAGGCCTTGGATCCCGAGGCGGTCCTGCTGCTGGACGATCGCGCGGCCGATACCATGCGCGAGACCTACGCAGACATGCTCGTGGCGATCGACGACTTTGATACCGCCATGCTCAAGCCCGGCTTGGTCGCCCACGTGCAGGGTCGTCGCGTACTCGCGCTCGACGGCTTTGAGGCCGCGCTGACCGACAAGGCCGCCAAGCAGCGCATGTGGGCCTACATCAAGCAGCTGACCCCGGCCGCCGCGCCGCTGTAGCGGACTGGCGCCGGCAAGGCGGTCCTGATGGGTCGAGCGCGGCGCCGACTTGTCGCGCCCTTACATCACTGCGCGAAACTCAAACCGATCGCCGTGAATGCGAAACTGGCAGTTGCCGTTCATGCGCTCGACGGCAAGCTTAATGCTCCTGGTTCCAAAGCCGTGTCCGGTGTGCTCGGCCACGGGCATGCCGTCGACCATGCGCGGCGGGCGCCCAAACGTGTTGGAGACCAAAAGTAGCAGTTGTCCGTCCTCGCAACGCAGGTCCAGATCGACAAATCGATTGCCCTGGGGAGCGGCGCTTGCGGCGACGATGGCGTTGTCCAGGGCGTTTGAGAGTACGCTAAACAGATCGACGTCGGCTACATGGACGCTCTCGGGCACGGCGGCGCGCAAATCGGCGCTGATGCCGTTTCGGTTGATATCGGAGCTAAATGACGAAAGCACGATATTGACCGTGTCGTTGGCGCAGTAGCGGCGCACAGCGGTGCGGTCGTTTGTCTCGCAGAGCTCGTCGATGCGTTCGAGCGCCTCGTCGATGCGGCCCTCCTCGATCAAAGCCGCAAGGCCGCGCAGGAAGTGTCGCATGTCGTGGCGGAGAACCGAAAGCTCACGTCCAGATTGGCGCCAGGCCTCGAGCTCCTTGATGGCTGCGCTGTCGCGGGTCGCGAGCATCCAGCGCTCGCGCTCGGCGATTTCCTTTGCCTCGTATTCGCGCAGATACACAGTAAGAAACATGAGGTAGAACGCGCAAAGCGCAAACGCCAAAAACTCAACCGTCACCACGGAGCCCGAGTGGAAGAGCGTGGTGTAGACGTTGGTGGCGTAGTCAAAGATGTAATAGACGAGCGGCAGGATGAGCAGAATCTCGAGCTCGGTGGGGGTTTTAACCGCCAGGCGCGGACCGATGTCGCTGGCCCAATGCAGCAGGATTGCAAAGACGACGGCCGTGGTGATAATGCGTGCCGCGTAGTACGCGATTTGCGAGTCGGTGGCGGCGAGCGCGGCGATGCCCATCCAGTTGCTGAACTGGCAGCTCAGATAAGCACTGGTGACGCCCAGCATAACGAGCAGCGGGCTCAGGCGATAGCGCGCGCACAGGTAGATGACGAGCGGCAGATGCACGACGAGCGGATATACCTGACGGGCGAAAAGCTCGCCGCCGACGGCATTGGCGAGGCCGAATGCGCATCCGGTTACGGCGCCGACCATCACCAGCTCAAGCGCATGACGCCGGTTGATCTCGATACCGCAGAGCGCCGCCGAGGCAAAAACGCCAAAAAGCAGGGTCGTTGCGTGGTGGATTGCCCAAAGTACCATCTCGGCCGCAGGGAGCATTAGCGCCTCCCGCTCTCGAACCGTGCCGCAAAGTAGGCATCCTGGAAACCCTGCTTGCAGCTGCGCGCCAGCGGGATGCAAGCGCCCGAGCGCATGACGATATCCGTGCGGTTGAAGTGGTCGATATTGCGCAGGTTGACCTGGTAGCTACGGTGACATTTAAAGAAGTTCGCGTTTTTGGTCAGCTGGTCCTCGATGTTGCGGAACGGCTCGAGCGCTTCGATGTCGCGCCCGTCGCGCAGGTGGAATACCACGTGCTTGTTACGGGCCTCGGCGTATTCGATATCGGACAGGCGCAGAGCATGGTATCCAAAGGACGTTTTGGTCACGAGCTCATCGGTCGCGTCAGGTCGCATGCTCGAAAGCTCGTCGAGCAGTTGCGCCAGGCGTTCGTACGTTACGGGCTTGAGTAGGTAGTCGAAGGCGCGGACCTCATAGGACTCCAGCGCGAACTCGGGCGATGAGGTGAGGAACACCAGACGCACGGCTGTATCGGATTGGCGCAACTCCCGCGCGGTGTCCATGCCGTTGACGAGCGGCATGATCATGTCGAGCAGAATGATGTCGGCGCGCGATGCGGCATGGCGGGCCAGCAGGTCCTCGCCGCGCGTGACGAGTGCAACGGCGACTGCCGTGCCCGTCTCGGTCGACCAGCGGTCGATCATCCGGTGCAGTCTATCTAGAAAAGCGACGTCGTCGTCGCAGGCGATGATCTTGAGCATTCGGGCCCCCTTAGTAGTTCGATTTTGCCACATTGGGTGCGCACTGCCCGCGGAGGAACACCCCATTTGCGCCCCACGGTGCGCAACTCGCGCCGAGCAGTATTGCGGTGGCGAAAGATGCCTCCTGCGCTATCGAGAGCTCGACTATCCTCAGCTTGCCAGTTCGAAAATGGATCCGCCCCAAGATTGATTCCTTATTCCAACTTTACACCTGGCTTTACAGCTGTCTTGTCAGCTGTAAAGCCAGGTGTCATACTAAAGCCCCAAGATTCGCCAAAAGAGAGGGGCCTTGATGGCACAGAGCGCGAACATGGATGCATCGGAGCTTGCACGCGATATCGCGGCCGGCCTGGCATCGGCAACGACGGCAACGGAGCGCGCGGCACTGGTGCCCGCAGAGCTCGTCGAGGCCATTCATCAGCTAAAAACCCAACGTGACGCAGTGATCCTGGCGCACTATTATGTGGCGCCCGAGGTCCAGGCCGTTGCCGATTACGTCGGCGACAGCTTCTACCTGGCAAAGCTCGCCAAGAGCCTGCCGCAGCAGACTATCGTGCTGTGCGGCGTGGAGTTTATGGGCGAGAGCGCCAAGCTGCTCAATCCCACCAAGACCGTGCTGCTGCCCGAGCCGGGCGCGGACTGTCCCATGGCGCATATGGTCAAGCGCGAGACGGTCGACGCGGCGCGCGCCGAATATGGCGACGACCTGGCCGTGGTGTGTTACGTCAACTCGACGGTCGAGATCAAGAGCTGGAGTGACGTGTGCGTCACCAGCTCTAACGCCGTCAAGATCGTCTCCGAGCTGCCGCAGCAGCACATCTTGTTCATTCCCGACCAGAACCTGGGCCGCTTTGTGGCCGAGCAGGTGCCCCAAAAGCACGTCATCCTCAACAACGGCTACTGCCCGCGCCATCACATCATCACCGTCGAGCAGATCGTCGACGCACAGGAGGCGCACCCCGACGCTCTCGTGCTGGCGCACCCCGAGTGCAAGGCCGACGTCCTGGCCGAGGCCGACTACATCGGCTCCACTGCCGGCATCATCAAGTATGCCGAGGAGTCGGACGCGAGCGAGTTCATCATCGTGACGGTCCGCGGCGTGCTCTACGAGCTTGAGCGCCGCTGCCAGGGCACCGACAAAAAGTTCTACTTCCCCGCGGTACAGACCACCTGCGTCAACATGGATCTCATCACGCTCGGAAAGCTCGTGCGCTGCCTGGAGACGGGCGAGGGCGAGGTGCAGATCGGCGTGTCGGATGAGGCCGCCGACCAGGCCAAGCTCACGCTCGACCGCATGCTCGAATACGCGGCGCGCTAAGCCAATGTGACATGAGGGACCATCCCTTATGTCACATTACAAGGGAGAGGATTCCTGTGGAAACCAAACAATGCCCCGACATGGAGTGCGACGTCGTCATTGCCGGTTGCGGCGTGGCGGGCCTATACGCGGCCCTCAATCTGCCGACGAGCACGCGCGTGATCATGCTCTCCAAGGGCGCTGTCGACGAGTGCGATTCGATGCTCGCGCAGGGCGGTATCTGCGTGCTTCCCGAAGGCTCTGACTACGACGCCTTCTTTGAGGACACTATGCACGCCGGCCACTACGATAACCGCCGCGAGAGCGTCGACATCATGATCCGCTCGAGCCGCTCGGTCATCAACGACCTGCTGGCCATGGGCGTGGACTTTGAGCGCAAGGCCGACGGCAGCCTCGACTTTACCCGCGAGGGTGCGCACAGCCGCCCGCGTATTGCCTTCCATGCCGACATTACGGGCAAGGAGATCACGACCAAGCTCCTCCAGGCCGTTCGCAAGCTGGATAACGTGCAGATTTTGGAGCACGTGGCCATGACCGACATCCTGACGGGCGAGCGTGATGGCGCCACGGCGTGCCTCGGCGTCGTCGCCGTTCCCGTGGACGAGGACAACTCGGTTCGCCCCGCCGACGAGCTGGCAAATGCCGCCGATGGCGTGCATGCCGGCGAGCCGTTTAAGATCCATGCCCGCCACACGCTGTGGGCGACAGGCGGCATCGGCGGTGTATACGACCACTCGACCAACTACCCGCAGCTCACGGGCGATGCCTGCTACATCGCTCAGGAGCATGGCATTAAGATGGAGCACCTGGACTACGTGCAGATTCACCCCACGGGACTGTTCTCGCCGCAGCCGGGCCGCACCTTCCTGATCAGCGAGAGCTGCCGCGGCGAGGGCGCGATTTTGCTCAACGCCGCCGGCGAGCGTTTTACCGACGAGTTGCAGCCGCGCGACGTTGTCGCCGCCGCCATCCGCGAGCAGATGAAGCAGGATGGTACCGAGCACGAGTGGCTGAGCTTTGCCCCCGTTGAGCGCGACGTGGTGACCGGACACTTTGCCAACATTCGCGCACGCTGCCTGGAGGACGGCCGCGACATCTTGGACGAGCCCATTCCCGTCACACCCACGCAGCACTACTTTATGGGCGGCGTGTGGGTCGACAAGGACGGCCGCACCTCGATGCCCGAGCTCTACGCCGCCGGCGAGACGGCCTGCAACGGCGTTCACGGCAAGAACCGCCTTGCATCAAACAGCCTGCTCGAGGCGCTGGTCTGGGGTCGTCGCGCCGCGTGGCACATGCGTACCGGCCAGTCGCTCGCCGTGGAGCAGGCGGGCGAGCCCGCGCTCGATGGCCGTCATCGCGCCCTGAGCGCCGACACCCTGGCAATCGATGATTTGGCCCGTGCCGCCGGCACGCAGGCCGTGGAGGAGTAGACCATGAACCCCATTACCATGAAGCTCGTCGTCGATGATCTGATTCTGCAGGCTCTGCGCGAGGACATTACGTTTGAGGATGTGAGCACGGCGAGCGTGTGCCCCACGGCGCGTCCCGCCACGGTGGAGCTCATCGCCAAGGCCGATGGCATCATCGCGGGCCTGGATGTGTTCGCTCGTACCTTTGAGCTGCTGGATTCGCAGAGCTCGGTGCTGTTTGACGTTGCCGATGGCGACGAGGTGCACGCCGGCGACCATGTGGGCCAGGTACGCGGCGATGCACGCGTGCTGCTTTCGGGCGAGCGCGTGGCGCTCAACTACCTGCAGCGCATGAGCGGTATCGCTACCTATACGCACCAGATGGCTGCGGCGCTCGAGGGCACCAAGACCGTGCTCGTCGACACGCGCAAGACCACGCCGGGTATGCGCGTCTTCGAGAAGGCCGCGGTCGAGATCGGCGGCGGCAGCAACCACCGCTACAATCTGTCGACGGCCGTCATGCTCAAGGACAACCACATCGACGCCGCCGGTGGCGTGACGCGTGCGATCGAGATGGCGCGCGCCCATGCATCGTTTACCGCGACGGTCGAGATCGAGTGCGAGAACCTGGACATGGTGCGCGAGGCCGTGGAGGCGGGCGCCGACATCATCATGCTCGACAACATGACCCACGATGACATGGCTGCCGCGATTGAGCTTATTGCCGGTCGCGCCAAGACCGAGTGTTCGGGCAACGTGGATGCCGGCAATATCCGTGCGCTTGCCGACCTGGGCGTTGACTTTATTAGCTCGGGGGCGTTGACGCACTCTGCGCCGATTCTCGACCTCTCGCTTAAGCACCTGCGTCTGCTGGACGGTAAATAATGGACGCCCGCAAGCGTCGCCGTGCCATTATGGGCGTGCTCGAGCGAGCCAAAGACCCCGTCTCCGGCAGTACGCTTGCTCGCGAGGTGGGTGTGAGCCGCCAGGTTGTCGTGCAAGACATCGCCCTGCTGCGCGCCGATGGGCACGATATCGTGGCGACCAATCGCGGCTACGTGCTGCAGGAGGCCCCCAGCAGCCCCGCCGTGCCCACGCGCCTGGTCAAGGTTCGCCATAGCATGGAGCAGGCAGGCGATGAGCTCACGAGTATCGTCGACGCCGGAGGCGCCGTGCTCAACGTGATCGTCAATCACCGCGTGTACGGTAAGATCACGGCCGACCTGGACATCCGCAATCGTCGCGATGTTGAGCGCTACCTGCACGATATCGAGAGCGGCAAAAGCTTTCCACTACTAACGGTGACGAGCGGCTATCACTTCCATCGCATCGCGGCAGAGGATGAGCATAGCCTCGACGAGATCGAGGCTATGCTCAAGGAGAAGGGCTATCTGGCAGACCTGATGCCCTACGAAGACGATCTATCGTAGCCGATGCTGCAAACGCCCCTAAGCGGCAATCTGACGTTCAATCGTCGGTCGCGTACAAAAGTACGCTTCCCTCCTCTTTCACGTCACCTTGCTTGCTTAGGGGCGTTTTCGCTGACTTATGCTCAACCTGCGACGGTGCCAAATTAGCTATCCGCACAAAAAAGAGGCCTCTGCGGCGATGCGGAGGCCTCCTTTTTTGTGCACGGTGTACTTGTGAGTGTGCAAGTGGGGGAGTTGTTACTCCTCGACGATCTCGGTGATCGCGCCGGCGGGGCAAGCGTCCTGGCAAGCGCCACAGGCGACGCAGGAGTCCTCGTCAGCAACGGTAGCGACGTCCTGGAGCTCCAGAACGCCAGCGGGGCAGGAGTCGACGCAAACGCCACAAGCGATGCACTCGTCGGCATCAATTACGGGATGAGCCATGGTAGTTTCCTCTCTGTTGACCGACGCTACAGGCGATGCGCGCCGGTTTGATTCGGGCAAAAACATACCACGTGAGCGACCGTTTGCAATACCCTCTGGCCGGCATCTTCATACCATTCGCCGAGTATGCCAAGGCTTACTAAGAAACGCACAGGTGAGGCTGGTGAGCTGTGCAGATGTTAGCTAAAGGTGACTCGAATTATTGAGCAATTGAGTGGGCTTTCGGAAACCATATCTCGTTATCTGGTCGAAAAACGGGTCGCAGTTTCCGGTTGGGCCCGCTAGCGGAAACTACGACCCGGTATCAGCTCTCAAAACGGGATATGGTTTCCGGTTGAGCCTTCAGACGGAAACTACGACCCGGAATCCACGCTCAAACCGGGACGAGCTTTCCGTAAAGCAGCCCCAGGCACCCCCGGCCCAAACCTCAGCCATCTCTACATAGATCTCGAGAGATTTGCCGAGAACTCAATCAGCGCATCTACCTGCGCATTCGAGAACCTAAACTCTAAGTGATAAGAAATCTTATATGAATTGACTTAGATTTTGTATATTCCGGTCCATAAGGGGATACACTACATCCTGAAAGACAAACCGAAAGACCGCTTGGCAGACCGCCGAGTCGGTGCAAACGCACAAGAGAGAGGGAATTTCTAATGGGCAAGATTCTTGGTATCGACCTTGGTACTACTAACTCCGCAATGGCCGTTCTCGAGGGCGGTTCTCCGACCATCATCGTGAACGCCGAGGGCGACCGCACCACCCCGTCTGTCGTGGGCTTCCGTGCCGACGGCGATCGCGTCGTGGGCAAGGCCGCTAAGAACCAGGCGGTCACCAACCCCAAGAACACCGTGTTCTCCATCAAGCGCTTCATGGGCCGCAAGTACTCCGAGTGCACCTCCGAGCTCAAGACCGTGCCGTATGAGGTCAAGGAGGGCCAGGGTGGCCGTGCCGTCGTCGACATCGAGGGCAAGGAATACACCGCCGAGCAGGTGAGCGCCATGACGCTCGCAAAGATGAAGGCCGACGCCGAGAAGTATCTGGGCGAGACCGTCACCGACGCCGTCATCACCGTCCCGGCCTACTTCAACGACGCCCAGCGTCAGGCCACCAAGGACGCCGGTAAGATCGCCGGCCTCAACGTTAAGCGTATCGTCAACGAGCCGACCGCTGCCGCTTTGGCCTATGGCCTGGACAAGCAGGGCTCCGACCAGCGCATCCTGGTCTTCGACCTGGGCGGCGGTACCTTCGACGTCTCCATCCTCGACCTCGCCGATGGCGTGTTTGAGGTTCTGTCCACCTCGGGCGACAACCACCTGGGCGGCGACGACTGGGATCAGCGCGTCATCGACTGGATGGCCGATAAGTTCCAGCAGGAGAACGGTGTCGACTTGCGTCAGGACCCCATGGCCCTGCAGCGTCTGAAGGAGGCCGCCGAGAACGCCAAGAAGGAGCTCTCCGCCGCCCAGCAGTCCACTATCAACCTGCCGTTCATCACCATGAACCAGTCCGGCCCGCTGCACCTCAACTACACGTTGACCCGCGCCGAGTTCGAGAAGATCACCCGCGACCTGCTCGAGCGCTGCAAGCAGCCTGTCACCAACGCCCTGCGCGACGCTAACCTTAAGCTCTCCGATCTGACCGAGGTCATCCTCGTCGGCGGCTCCACCCGTATGCCTGCCGTCCAGGAGCTCGTCAAGACCATGACCGGCAAGCAGCCCAACATGTCCGTGAACCCCGACGAGGTCGTTGCCGACGGCGCTGCCGTCCAGGGCGGCGTGCTCACCGGCGACGTCGAGGGCATCCTGCTGCTCGACGTTACCCCGCTGTCGCTGGGCGTCGAGACCATGGGCGGCATCATGACCAAGATGATCGACCGCAACACCACGATTCCGACCTCCAAGACCGAGGTCTACTCCACCGCTGCCGACAACCAGACCAGCGTCGAGATCAACGTGCTCCAGGGCGAGCGCGAACTTGCCCGCGACAACAAGTCGCTCGGTAAGTTCCAGCTGACCGGTATCCCGGCTGCCCGCCGCGGCGTGCCGCAGATCGAGGTTACCTTCGACATCGACGCCAACGGCATCGTCAAGGTCTCCGCTAAGGACAAGGGCACCGGCAAGGAGCAGCAGATCACCATCTCCGGCTCCACCGCTCTGTCCGACGAAGAAGTCGATCGTATGGTCAAGGACGCCGAGGCTCATGCCGAGGAGGACAAGAAGCAGAAGGAAGAGGTCGAGGTCCGCAACCAGACCGACAGCCTGTGCTACTCCACCGAGCAGACCCTCAACGAGCTGGGCGACAAGGTTTCCGCCGACGTGAAGTCCAAGGCCGAGGCCGCTATCGCCGATGCCAAGAAGGCGCTCGAGGGCTCTGACGTCGAGGCCATCAAGGCCGCTGGCGAGTCCCTGCAGTCCGTGGCCTACGAGCTGGCTCAGGTTGTCTACGCCGACGCTCAGCAGCAGACCGACGGTGCCGCCGGCGCCCAGCCTGCCGACGATGACGTCGTCGACGCCGACTACGAGGTTGTGGACGACGAGGACAAGTAATCATGTCCGCCCGTAAAGCTCGCACGGAGGCGGCTGCCGTTGGAGCCGCCCCCGTTGACTCTGAGGAGAAGGACGTGAAGATTCCCGTAGAGGCCGTCGACGATACCGAGGCCAACGAGGCCGAGGCTGCCGAGGCTGTCGAGAACCAGGTAGAGGATTCCAACAAGGAGGCGACGATGACCGAGGACGAGATGGTGGAAGCCGCTATCCGCGCCGGTGAGGAAGCCGCCGAAAACGACTTTAAGCTCAAGTTCGAGCAGGCCCAGAAGGAGCTTGCCGACGTTCGCAATGAGCTCGATGCTGCGGCAGAGGCTCAGAAGGCTGCCGAGGACAAGGCGAAGGACGCCACCGAGCGCACCGCCCGTCTGCAGGCCGACTGGGAGAACTTCCGTCGCCGCACCGCCAGCGAGCGTATCGCCGAGCGTGAGCGTGCGACAGAGAAGCTCGTCACTGCGCTGCTGCCGGTGGTCGACGATATCGAGCGCGCGATCGACCATGCCCGCAGCCAAGAGCTTTCCGACGACTTTAAGCAGTTCGTCGACGGCGTCGACGCGGTGCATGCCAAGCTACTCGATGTGTTTGCGCACGAGGGCGTTGAGCCCATCGACCCCAAGGGCGAGGCGTTCGATCCGCTCGAGCACCAGGCTGTGGGTCGTGTCGAGGACTCGTCGCAGTACGACGAGACCGTCAACGACGTGTACCAGAAGGGCTACCGCATGGCGGACCGCATCCTGCGTTCCGCGATGGTGACGGTGACCTACGGTGGCGAAAAGCGCCCCGCACCGGAGCCCGAAACGGCGCCCGAGGATGCTGCGGCCGATACGGCCGAGAGCACCGAGGAGTAATTGAGAAGGGCCCCGGGGCAACACCCGGGGCCCTTTCTGGCCTAGTGCCATATGAAAGCATGAGCCGCCGCCCGCTGGGCGACGGATAAAACAGGAGAGGAGCTACGATGGCTGCAGGCAAAACCTTCTATGACATCCTGGGCGTATCCAAGAGCGCCTCCGACAAAGAGATCAAGAGCGCGTTTCGCAAGCTCGCGCAAAAATATCACCCCGACGCCGGCGGCGACGAGGCCAAGTTCAAGGAGATCAGCGAGGCCTACGAGACGCTTTCGGACGAGAAGAAGCGCAAAGAGTACGACCAGATGCTCATGTTTGGCGGCATGCCGGGCGCAGGCGGCGCGTATGGCGGCGGCTACGGTGCCGGCGCGGGTGCCAGCGGCTGGGGAGACATCTTCGACAGCATCTTTAGCGGCAACGGCGCCTGGGGCAGCGATTGGGGCTCGGGCTTTGCCGGGGCTGCGGGCGCTGCCGGTGCCGGCGCGGGTCGCAGCCGCGCTCGCAAGGGCGGCGACCTGTCGCTGACCGTCGATGTGACGGCCGAGGACGCGTTTCGCGGCGTGACGCACAAGGTCACCTATCGCATTCCCTCGACAGGCGAGCAGCAGACCATTACGGTCTCGGTGCCCGCGGGCGCGGTCGACGGCGGCAAGCTACGCTACAAGCGTCGCGGCGAATATGGCGTCGCCGGTGGCGAGCGCGGCGACCTGGTCGTGACCACGCATGTGGAGGAACACCCGCTGTTTAAGCGCAAAGGCGCCGACGTGACCATGGAGGTACCGGTCTCGGTCTACGAGGCGGCGCTCGGCTGCACGGTGGACGTGCCCACGCCCGGCGGTGCGACGGTCCGTTTGAAAGTGCCTGCGGGTACCCAGACGGGCAAGAAGTTCCGCTTTAAGGAGATGGGGGCGCCCGACGTTAAGCACCGTGGCCGTACGGGCGCGCTGCTCGTCGAGATCAAGGTACAGGTTCCCACGAACCTATCCGATGACGAGCGCGATGCCATGACCAAGCTGCGCGAGGCCGACACGCGCGACTACCGCGAGAAGGTCAACCGTTACAAGGCGACGTTCTAGGGCGGTCGCGGTACACGCCCACGCCCGCGGGCTTATGATGGACGATAACGAGACGGAAAGGGGTCAGGTAGCATGGCCGAGGACAATAGGAACAAACCGCTGTACATGATCAGCGTGGCGGCCGAGCTGACCGGCATGCATCCGCAGACTCTGCGCGTCTACGAGTCCAAGGGCCTGGTGAACCCCCAGCGCTCGGGCGGCAACACGCGCCTGTATTCGCGTGCCGATATCGAGCGCCTGGAGCTCATCAACCAGCTGACCGACGAGGGCATCAACCTTGCCGGTGTGGTGCGCATCCTCGATATGAAGGAGCGTGCCGAGGAGCGCGAGCGCGAGAACGAAAAGCTCCGCGCCCGCATGCGCCAGCTCGAGGACGAGCTGCACGAGTACAAGATGCAGAAGAAGATCACCTCCCTGGCCCCGCGCGATGGCTCGGTTAATCCCGAACAGGTCATGCGCAAGCTACTGGGAGCCGGCGGGGATCTCTAGGTTCCGCCGTTCTAACGAACGGCGGACCGGTCGACGCTGCGCGCCACCCAGAGCGACAATTTGTCATTCAAAAGGCAAGGCATGACCAGAAGGTCTATGCCTTGCCTTTTTCATGCCAACTTGTTCGCTCTGGGTGGCGCTCGCTGGCATTGCCGAATCATCGACGTCCCCAACGACTGTCCCCGATGACTACTTGTTTGACCAGTCGTTTAAGAACGTCCCCAACGGCTACCAATCGTTTTCTGTTTGTTAATTTGTATATATGCATCTGCTGGAGGTAACGCTGAGCGGTATCCTGTTAAGTCGTTAGCATACGATTCAACAGGGAAGGCAGATTATGCATTCTCCCCATCAGCGCGACGTGCATCCACAGCCGGTGTGCAGCCGTCGCATCTTCTTGGGTAGCGCTCTTGCCGCGAGCGCTTCCGTCGTCGCCGGCGCGCTCGCCGGCTGTCAGCGCCCGTCCACGCTCAAGGTGGTTCAGCCCACGACGGGCGGCGGTCGCGACGACCTGTCCGATTCCGTGATCGGCAAGGATAAGATCCGCATCGGCATGGAGGCGGCCTACGCCCCGTACAACTGGCAGGTTTCCGAAGCCAGTGAGTACACCATCCCCATCGACAACGTACAGGGCGCCTATGCCGATGGCTACGACGTGCAGATCGCCAAGATCGTCTGCAAGGCCCTCGGTGGCGAGCCCGTTGCCGTCAAGCAGAGCTTCTCGGGCCTTATCGATTCGCTCAACAACGGCCAGATCGACCTCATCATCGCCGGTATGAGCGCCACGCCCGAGCGTGAGGAGTCGGTCGGCTTCTCCGACCCGTACTTTATTGGCTACTTTGGCCTGTTCGTAAAAGAGGGTTCCCCCTACCAAAACGCCACCAAGCTCAGTGACTTCAGCGGCGCCACGGTGCTCGGCCAAAAGGACACCATGCTCGATACCGTCATCGACGAGATCCCGGGCGTCGTTCACAAAAACCCGGTCGACTCCGTCCCCACGGTGTTCTCGAACCTGCTGCAGGGCACCTGCGACGCCGTGACGTACAACACCGAAAACGAAAAGGGCTACATGGCCCAAAATCCCGGTATCGTCCCCATTCATTTTGCCGAGGGCGAGGGCTTTAAGCAGGAGGTCGCGGCAAACGTCGGCTGCCGCAAGGGCTCGGACAAGCTGCTTAAGCTCATCGACAAGACGCTCAAGGGCGTCAGCCAGGAGGAGCGCGACCAGATGTGGGACGCGTGCCTCGACCGTCAGCCGGCATAGGGAGGCAGCATGAAAGCCATCAATCGTCTGGTCTCCTTTATCAAAGCCGACCATCGTTATGTGTACCTGGGCACGAGCGTCATCGCGGCGCTCGGACTGGCGTTTAGCCAGCGCAACCCCACGCCGCTGAGCTTCCTGGCCCCCACGGGCGTGTTCCAAGATTGCCTTTGGGCGATCCTGTGGGCGTGGCTCGTCGTGTCGACGGCGGCATTCGTCACCAAGCTTATGCACTGGAGCGACTATCGCGAAAAGTCGCCGTTCGCATCCGAGCGTTTCCGTCGTGCAGCACGCTTGGGCAGCTATGTCGTGGTCGCCATCGCGGTGGTCTTTTTCGTGGATCGCTGCGTCATGTCGTTTATCGACTTGGTGCAGGTGAGCATTGTCTCGGATTCCAACCCCAGCGACTTTTTGTCGAGCCTGGTCTATATGACCTACAAGAGCGGCGACTTCTTTATCCGCGGCATCGAGATTACCATCGCACTTGCGA
Organism: Collinsella sp. HCP28S3_B9; assembly: GCF_052066095.1. Taxonomy (NCBI): domain Bacteria; kingdom Bacillati; phylum Actinomycetota; class Coriobacteriia; order Coriobacteriales; family Coriobacteriaceae; genus Collinsella; species Collinsella sp. HCP28S3_B9. The sequence continues at coordinate 24,046 of NZ_JBQHST010000008.1, read as the reverse complement.
CCTTCGGTACCGTTATCGCCTTTTTCCTGGCACTGCTCTTTGTGTTTTTGCGCATTCAGACCTTCGATCGCGTGGACAACGACCTGGTGCGCTTCTTTAAGAGCATCGGCCGCGGCTTTACGACCGTCTACTCCACCATCGTGCGCGGTACGCCCATGATGGTCCAGGGCCTGCTCATCTATTACGCGGGCTTCACCGTTTTGCGCGGCATGGGCTTCGAGACCGCCCAGGCCAACCAGATTTGGAGTACCTTCACCGCCGGCCTCGTCACCATCTCGCTCAACTCCACCGCCTACATGATGGAGGTCCTGCGCGGCGGCATCGAGTCCATCGATCCCGGTCAGGCCGAGGCGGCGCGCTCGCTGGGTCTGTCGCAGTGGCAGGCTATGCGTAAAGTCGTGTTTCCCCAGGGCATTAAAAACGCGATTCCGGCGCTCACCAACGAGCTCATCATCAACATCAAGGACTCGTCGGTGCTCTCGGTCATCGGCGTGTTCGACCTCATGTACGCCACTACCACCGTCGCCGGCGTGTACTACCGCCAGATGGAGGTCTACTGCGTGGCACTCGTGGTCTACCTAATCCTGACGCTCGTGGCGAGCCGCCTGCTCGAGGCCTTTGGCAAAAAGCTCGGCGCCGAGGCCCCGGCCACGCTGCCCAGCTCCAACTAGGCTCAAGACGAGGAGAATCATCATGGCAGATACCGCCACTACCGGCGCTGCGGCCGCCGCACAGACCAATGAGCCGCTCATCCGCGTCGAGGGCCTGCACAAGAGCTTCGGCTCGCTCGAGGTGCTCAAGGGCATCGACCTGTCCGTTAACCCCGGCGAGGTCGTTACCATTATCGGCGCTTCGGGTTCGGGCAAATCGACCTTTCTGCGCTGCCTCAACCTGCTCGAGACCCCGGACGCGGGCCATATCTGGTTCCATGGCCAGGACCTCACGGCCGAGCGCTGCAACATTAACAAGCTGCGTGAGGACATCGGCATGGTGTTCCAGGGCTTCAACCTGTTTAACAACATGGACGTGCTCGATAACTGCACGCTTGCGCCCGTCACGCTCAAAAAGATGACCAAGGCCGAGGCCGAAAAGGTCGCGCTGGAGCATCTGACGAGCGTGGGACTCGAAAAGTTCGCGCACGCCGCCGTGGGTCGCCTGTCCGGTGGTCAAAAGCAGCGCGTGGCCATCGCTCGTGCCCTATGCATGAATCCGCAGATCATGCTGTTTGACGAGCCGACCTCCGCACTCGACCCCGAGATCGTGGGAGAGGTGCTCGAGGTCATGCGCAAGCTCGCTGCCGACGGCATGACCATGGTCGTCGTCACGCACGAGATGGCCTTTGCCCGCACCGTGTCCGATCGCGTGGTCTTTATGGACAAGGGCGTGGTCCTCGAGGACGCCGCGCCGGCGGAGCTCTTTGGCAACCCCAAGCACCAGCGTACCCGCGAGTTCCTCTCGCGCTATCTCGAGGACAAATAACCAACCGCAAATGTTTGCATGGCAGGGCCGTTCCGGTGGGGCGGCCCTCGTCATCACAATCGAAAGGATGTCATGGCCGAGGTTTGGCGCTTCTTTGCGCATGAGGATGATTTTGCCGATTTGGACGAAGTTGGCGCGTGCGAGCGCCTGGGGCGCGTGCTGTCGTTTCCGACCGTTTCGAGTATGGATGCCGAGGCGGTGAACTGGCAGCCGTTCGATGACCTGCGCGCCTATATGCAGCAGGCGTGGCCACATGTGTTCGCGGCGGGCGAGGTCGAACTCATCGACCACTCGCTGCTGGTGACACTTGGCGGTTCCGACCCTGCCCTCAAGCCCGTTATGCTCATGGGCCACATGGACGTGGTTCCCGTGGTGCCCGGCACCGAGGCCGACTGGACGCATGCCCCCTTTAGCGGTCACGTGGACGACACCTACATTTGGGGTCGCGGCGCTATCGACATGAAAGACCAGGTCGCAGGTATTCTCGAGGCGGTTGAGTATGCGTTGGTGCACGGCTGGGAGCACGAGCGGACGCTGCTGCTCGCCTTTGGCCAGGACGAGGAAACCACGCAGTATGGAGCGGGGGCCATCGGCCGCGTGCTCGAGGAGCGCGGCGTTGAACTTGAATACCTGATCGACGAGGGTGACTACCGTATTGTTTCGGCTGCCGAGTACGGCGCGGGCGAGGGCTGGCTTATGCATGCCGACCTTGCCGAGAAAGGCTATGCCGATATCGTGCTCAAGACGAAGAGCGAAGGCGGACATTCGTCCAACCCCTACGGCGGCACATCGCTCGAGGTATTGAGCCGCGCTATCGCCGCAATCTGCGATATCGAGTGGCCGACGCGCGTGACCGATCTGCTTGCCGCGCAGCTTGTCGAGTTGGGGCTCTACACGGCGGATGAGATTGCCGCCAACGGAGGCGTCATTGTTCGCGACTGCCTCGCCAGCAACAAGCTCTATCCGCTCGTGACCACTACCTGTGCGCCCACGCAGATTGAGGGCGGCAGCACTGGCGCTAACGTGATGCCGCAGGATATGTGGGCCAATATTAACTTCCGCATGCTTGAGGGCACGGGCGTGGCTGATGTTGTTGACCGTTGCCGCGAGGCCGTTGCCGCGGCGGGCCTCACCGGGCGCGTGGAGGTCGAACTTGGCCCCGGCAGCTCCGAGCCTTCGCCGTCCCCACGTGTTGGCGGACCGGGGCTCGAGGCCGTTCGCACTATTGCCGCCCGCTACTTTCGTGATCCAAAGGGGGCGGAGGAAAACGTACCGAATGCGGCGGGCGGGGCTGCTGTCGGCATTGTGCCCTCAACTGTGATAGGTGCCACCGATGCGGCTAACTATCAGCGTATTTGCTCTGAATGCATTCGCTTTTCGGCGTTTGTGGTCGACGATGACGAGTGCGATCGCGGTGTCCACGGCACCAACGAGCGCATTACCCGCCGTGCCTACCTCCAGGGTGTCCGCTTTTTCATCGCTCTGCTTCAAACGCTCTAGAATGTGATAAAGCGACAGTCCCTTTGTTAGCCGTTGTAGTCGTTGGGGACGTTCTTAAACGACTCGTCGTTAAGGAACGTCCCCAACGACTACGTCCACTCATTCCGTGCGGGTTATATGCAGGTTTGCCTGCGCACGCTATCATATATAGGTTAGACCGCAACTATGTACCCTATACGCGAAGGGATGCGCATGTATCTGAAAATCGACATGTTCTAGCTGGGCTTACCCCGCAACGGCGCCATGCGCCCCATCAATTCCGCCGATTTTCACCTTCACGCATATAAAGGAGTTCCGCCATGCGCGACAAGCTCGAAAAGATCATCAAGGCCTACGAGGAGCTCGAGAAGAAGCTTTCCGACCCGGCCGTCGCCTCCGACATCAAGGAGTTCACGCGTCTCAACAAGGAGTACGCGCACCAGTCCGACCTCATTGCCGCTGCGCGCGAGTACATCGGCGCGCTCGACGACATCGAGGCTGCCAAAGAAATGCTCCGTGACACTACCGATGCCGACGAGAAGGAGATGCTCCAGATGGACATCTCCGAGAACGAGGACAAGCTTCCCCAGCTCGAGGAAGACATCAAGTACATGCTCATCCCGAGTGACCCCAATGACGACAAGAACACCATCGTCGAGATCCGCTCCGCCGCAGGTGGCGACGAGGCGGCCATTTTCGCCGGTGACCTGTACAAGATGTACCAACGCTTCTGCGAGTCGCGTGGCTGGAAGACCACCGTGCTCGACTCCAGCCCCAGCGAGGCCGGCGGTTTTAAGTCCATCGAGTTCAAGGTCGAGGGCGACCGTGTCTACTCCGTCATGAAGTTCGAGTCCGGCGTGCACCGTGTCCAGCGCGTTCCCAAGACCGAGTCCCAGGGCCGCATCCAGACCTCCACGGCAACTGTCGCCGTGCTTCCCGAGGCCGAGGAGATCGACGTTCAGATCAACCAGTCCGACCTGCGCATCGATACCTACTGTGCCTCTGGTCCTGGCGGTCAGTGCGTTAACACCACCTACTCCGCCGTGCGCATTACCCACCTGCCCACCAATACCGTGGTGCAGTCGCAGGAGCAGCGTTCCCAGATTCAAAACCGTGAGGTCTGCATGCAGATGCTGCGTGCCCGTCTGTACGAGATGGAACTCGAGAAGCAGCAGGCCGAGCTCGGCGCCGAGCGCCAGAGCCAGATTGGCCACGGAAACCGTTCCGAGAAGATCCGTACTTACAACCAGCCCCAGGACCGCGTGACCGACCACCGTATCGGTTTCAACTCCACCTACAACGGCGTCCTTCTGGGCGACCAACTCGGTGCCGTCATCGAGGCGCTTGCCGCCGCCGAGCGTGCCGAGAAGCTGGCACAGGCCGTGTAGTAGGTTCCGCCGTTCTACCGAACGGCGGACCGGCCGACGCTGCGCGGGCCGCACCTGTACAATCTGACGTTCAACTTCAAGGGCGCGACCAGAAGGTCAGCGCCCTTTCGTTCCACGTCACCTTGTCTCAAATGCGACCCGCTCGCTGTCCGTCCTCTACCTGCGGCGGGTAGTCATTGGGGACTTATGCTCAACCTGCGGCGCCTTAGATGTAGTCATTGGGGACGTTCTTAAATGACTAGGTTGGGTAAATTACTTTTCGAGTTTATTTAATCTACTTTGTTGGAAATTGACCTGTCTACCTGCTTAAAGTAATTAACAACCTTCATCTGCTATTGAAAATATTGCTCGAAAAATCGTCCAAGAAGTCGCGGGGCCCTTTTTGGTGCGTCGCACGTCAAGTGATTTGGCAAGTTCTTGGTTAGATATTGGTCAGTTTTGGGGCAACCTTGCCAAAAGCTTGACGAATGCAAATCTAGACGTCGGCGAATGAACACTTTGAGCGAGCCCGGTGCAAAATTCTGGGCTGATTCTCGATAATCGCTTCCAATCGTCTCTCGCCGCGTGCCGCCCTCGCGTACAATCTGCTCCGACATTCGCGCGCCGCCCGGCGCTTAAGAGGGGAGGACCCATGGCAAACGAGATCTGGACCATCAGGCGTTGTCTCGAGTGGACCAAGGAGTACCTAGCCGAGCGCGGCGAAGAGCACCCCCGTCTTTCTGCCGAGTGGCTGTTGTGCGCCGCCACGGGCCTAGCGCGCATCGACTTATATATGCGTATGGACGACACGCTCGATGCAGCGCAGCTCGAGACCATGCACGCGGCGGTTGTCCGTCGCGCCAAGGGCGAGCCGCTGCAGTACATCACCGGCAGCACGCAGTTCCGCATGATCGACGTCGCGTGCGCCCCCGGCGTGCTCATTCCACGTCCCGAGACCGAGATGCTCGTCGAGGAAGTCCTCAATTATCTGGATGCCGAGGTTCTGAGCCCCGAGGCTGCCACCCGCCAGCGCGTAGAGTTGCCATGGAACGACGAGGTCGAGCAGGCGCGTAAAGCCGAAGTCGCATTGGCTGACGAACGCGCGACTGCCGAGCGCCGTGCCGCCAACCTCACGGCTGCCGATGAGGCGGCGTTGGGCGGAGACGTGCTGGGCAGCCGAGCTTATGCCGAGGAGCTGGCCGATCGTGAGGCCGAGGAAGCCGCCGCGCAGGCAGCTGAGGCCGAGACCGCGGAAGTCGCTGAGCCCGAGCTCGACGAATACGGCATTGCCATCGAAGGCGTCGAACAAGAGACGGCCCTAGTGCAGGATGCCGCCGCGTCTGTGCCTGCCGACCCCCGCATTGCCCGCGTTCTCGAGGTCGGCTGCGGCACAGGCTGCATTTCGCTCTCCCTTGCTTGGGAGCGTCGCGGCCATGTCGCCTGCACCGCTACCGATATCGAGCCGCGCGCCATCGACCTGGCCACCAAAAACCGCGATGCACTCGGGCTGACGTCCGATGAGGTCGCCTTCAGCCTCACGAACCTGGTGAGCTCTATCCCCCGCGAGGAGTGGGGCACCTTCGACGTGCTCGTTTCCAACCCGCCTTATATCCCGACTGACGTCATGCGCTCGCTGCCGCACGAGGTCAAGGACTTTGAGCCCGATTTGGCGCTCGAGGGCGGAGCCGATGGCCTTGATATCTTCCGCCGCCTGCTCAATGCGGCGCCCTATATGCTGCGCGCCGGCGGCCTGTTTGCCTGCGAGCTCTATGAGGGTGCCCTCGACGCCGCGGCCGAGCTCTGCCGCCAGGCGGGTCTTTCGGACGTACGCATCGTCCGTGACCTCACCGATCGTCCCCGCATCGTTCGAGCTATCGTCACCGAGCCCAAACAACGTCAGTAAAGTACGAAGCGTATTGGCGGCGCGGCGGCGGGAGCGCTGCGCCGGAAATGTAAAGAGGCTTGTCACGGCTCAATTACCCCTCACTTTCACCGACTGCTATAGCCGCTCACCAAACCAACATGCGCTGTGGACAAATAGGTTAAACGTTTCGTGCGAGAATGCCCCTCAGTAAACAAACTTTCACCAGAGCGTAAGGGGCTGGCATACACATGCAGACGGTCTATCGGGTATTCGAGGGAGCTCGCGAGCCGCATCGGCTCGCCGTCGAGCGTACGGCCGAGGTGCTCGGCCGTGGCGGCCTGGCCCTGATCCCGACCGAGACCGTCTATGGCGTCGCTGTGGCAGTCAACGCCTTCTCGGACGCCGTGCCCCAAGATACAAGCGAATCACTGCCGTGGCCGCGCGATCCGCAGGCTGCCGTCAACGGCGCCGCGGTGCCCGCGCTCGGTACCGGCTACCGTCGCATCTTTACCCTCAAGCAGCGTGAGCTCACCCAAACGGTCGCCTGGCTGGTCGATGATGCCGAGGCCCTCGACCGCTACGGCGTGGATATCCCAGAAGAGGCACGCATACTTGCCCGACGATGCTGGCCGGGCGCCCTGACTATTGTGGTCAAGGCGGCTCCCTGCGTGCCGACCTTTATGCGTGCCGCCGACGACACGGTGGCTCTTCGCGCGTCGGCATCGCCCGTGGTACAGGCGCTCATCTGCACCTGTGGCAGCCCACTTGCCTGTACGAGCGCCAATACACACGGCGCGCCCGCGCCGGCAAGCTTTGCCGACGTTGAAGACCGCATTCTAGAAGGGGTCGACGTGGCCGTCGACGCGGGCGAGACGCCGTGCCGCGACGCTTCGACCATCGTGTCGTTCCAGCACGGCGGGCTCCAGATCCTGCGCCAAGGCGCACTTCCCGCGTCAGAGATTGAGCGGGTCCTGTCCGACCCGATGCATAGAAAGGTGTAAGCGATGTCGTTGAATCTGGGCAGTCTGGGCATGGAAGATGCCTCGTTTGACTTTGGCGGTTCCTACATCATGGCGCTCGACTGCGGCACCACCTCGGTACTTGCGACCATCGTCGACGAGTACGGCTGCATCGTCGCCCAAGCGCGCCGCAGCGTCAAAACCAGCTTCCCGCGTCCCGGCTGGGTGGAGCAAGACCCCATGGCGGTCCTTGCCAGCCAGATTGCGGTCATGATGGAGGTTCAGTTTAAGAGCGGGATTCATTCCGATCGCATCGCCGCCATCGGCATCTCCAATCAGCGTGAGACCACGGTGGTCTGGGACCGCGTGAGCGGCCAGCCCATCTATAACGCCATCGTATGGCAGTGCCGTCGCACCGCGTCTCTGATCGATAATTTGGTTGAGCAGGGCGCAGAAGAGCTGGTGCGCTCCCGCACGGGGCTTACGCTCGACCCGTATTTCTCGGCCTCCAAGGTGCAGTGGATTCTCGACAACGTCGACGGCGCACGCGAGAGCGCGGCGGCGGGCGACCTCATGTTCGGCACCATCGACACCTGGCTCATCTACAACCTCACCGGCAGCCAGGTCTTTGCCACCGACTACACCAATGCCAGCCGCACGGCACTCTTTAATATCCATACGCTCGATTGGGACGACGACCTGCTGGCGCTCTTTGACGTTCCACGTTCCATGATGCCCGAGGTTCGTTGGAGCTCGGGCGACTACGGCCGCGTCGCGAGCGACATCATGACCAACATGCCACCCATCATGGGCGTGGCGGGCGACCAGCAGGCGTCGCTGTTCGGCCACTGCTGTTTCCATCCCGGCCAGACCAAAAACACCTATGGTACTGGTTGCTTTATGCTCATGAACACCGGCGACGAGGTCGTCGAATCCAAGAACGGTCTGGTCTCCACCATCGGTATCGCCGCGGACGGCAAGATCAGCTATGCACTCGAGGGTTCCATCTTTGCCGCCGGCTCCACCATGAACTGGCTTCGCAACAACATGGGCATCATCTCGAACGTGAGCGAGTCTGCACAACTCGCCGCTTCGATTAACGACAACGAGGGCTGCTACTTCGTTCCCGCCTTTGCGGGTTTGGGCGCCCCCTGGTGGGACCCGCGTGCCCGCGGTATCGTGTGCGGTCTGACCGGCGCCTCGAGCCGTGCGACCATCGTACGTGCCGCCTGCGAATCCATGGCGTATCAGAGCTACGACGTGCTGCGCGCCATGGAGCAGGACGTGGGGCTTTCGATCGAACGCCTGTCTGTCGATGGCGGCGCGTCGCGCAACGAGTTCATCATGCAATTCCAGGCCGACCTGCTGGATATCCCCGTGCTGCAATGCGAGACGGTGGAGACCACGGCAATCGGTGCCGCGTACTTGGCGGGCCTTGCCGTCGGCTATTGGGAAGACCTGGAAGAGCTGGAGCAAAATGCCCAGATTGTTAGGACCTTCCTTCCCCACATGTCCGCCGAGCGCCGCGAGCAAAACCTTGCGGGCTGGCGCGATGCGGTCAAGCGCTCGCTCAGTACCGCACAGTAGGGCTGCGACGGGCCACTCGATACAGCAAACCGCTAAACTTGTGTATGGCGCGCGGCGGCAACATCGCTGCGCGCCTTGTCAGCAAGGCCATTTTGTGGCCGCAACGAAAGGGGCAAGACCCATGACCGTCACCTACGATGCGTCCCGTGTGACGCTTGTCGATCATCCGCTCGTTCAGCACAAGCTGTCGATCCTGCGCGACAAAAACACCGGCACCAATCAGTTCCGCCAGCTCGTGCGCGAACTCGCGCTTTTTGACGGCTACGAGGCCATGCGCGACCTGCCTATGGAAGACGTCGAGGTCGAGACTCCCATCACTACCGCCACGTTCAAACAGCTCGCCGGCAAGAAACTCGCCATCGTGCCCATCCTGCGTGCGGGCCTTGGCATGGTCGACGGCATCCTCGACCTGGTGCCCTCCGCTCGCGTGGGACACATCGGTATGGAGCGCGACGAGGTTACCCACGAACCGCATGAGTATTACTGCAAAATGCCCAAGGATATCGACCAGCGCATCTGCCTGGTTGTCGACCCCATGCTCGCCACGGGCGGTTCGGCCGAGATGGCCATCAGCTACCTGCGCGAGCGCGGTGTCAAGGACATCCGCATGCTGTGCATCGTCGCGGCCCCCGAGGGCCTCAAGTCGCTGACCGAGAAAGACCCAGATGTGCATATCTATACCTGCGCCATCGACGACCATCTCAACGAGGCTGCCTACATCGTTCCCGGCCTCGGCGACGCCGGCGACCGCATCTACGGTACGCTCTAGTCGCTGGGCTAAGACGGCCACGGCTGCAAATACGAAGAAACGGTGCGCGCGGACGAACAAAAGGCGACCGCGCGCACTTCTGTTAACGGACGTTTTGCCCTGCAGGGTTCGAGAAAAACGTATTACCGTACCTGCGGCATAAAGATGGTCTTAAGAAAACGAACAGGTGCGTATTAACCGATGCTTTTTCGGTTGTACTTTAGCGATTGGCTCGTACAATAGTCACCAATGTTTGGCGGGAACTGTTCTGTGAAGCGTTAAAAAAGAAAGTGAGGACGCCAGTGTTTCAGATAGCCGATCTGCTCGCTATCGTTGCAGGCGCCATCGCGGGCGCGGTCGCCTTTCTTCCCTTTGTTTTTACGCTCAAGCCGGTTCTTGACGATAAACAGAATGCGGACATGCTCAAGGGTATGGTGAGTCTGGCGGTCTCGGCAATCGCCCTGCTTGCCTTTACCTTGGTTGTGTTTGTGTTGTTCGGAGAGGCATTTCGCATGTTCCTCCTGGGCGAGGCGATCGGCTTCGTGGCCTTTATGGCCGCCTGTACGGTTCGTGTCGCCAAGGCGCTGCGAGATCCTCATGAGGTCGAAAGGTAAGTCGTGGAAATTTTTGAAAAGCTGCCTGATGAGATTAATCATCTGGTCAGCGAGTTCAGCTCCACCCCCGTCGTGGGCGATCTGAGCTGCGGCATCACGCAGTACTCGTTTTGGCTGATCGTCTCCACGATCGTGCTCCTGATCGTCCTGGCCGTGTTCAAGAAGAAGCAGGCCCTGGTTCCCAAGGGCTTCTTCGTCAACGGTTTCGAGTACATCATCGAGTACGTCGAGAACGATATCGGCAAGGGCGTCGTGGGTGAGAACTGGAAGAAGCACTTCCCGTTCTTGTGCTCGCTTTTCCTGTTCATCCTGATCAACAACATGATCGGCCTGATCCCGGGAATGAAGCCCGGCACCGGCGCAATCGGCTCCACCGCCGCGCTCGCCATCTTCGCCTTCGTGTACTTCATCTACTACGGATGCAAGGCTCACGGCGTGATCGGCTACATCAAGAGCCTCGCCCCGCAGGGCGTGAGCTTCCCGATGAACGTCCTTGTGTGGGTCGTCGAGCTTTTCTCGACCTTCCTGCGCCTCATCACGCTCGCCGTCCGTCTGTTCTGCAACATGTTCGCAGGACACGTGGTCATGGGCTCGTTCGCCATCATGGCGAGCATGTTCATGCAGCCGCTGCTTCAGCAGGTTTCCGCGGCCCACGCCGTCGGCGCCCTGCCTTCGCTGGCCTGGCTTGCCATCCTCATCCTGATCTATGCGATCGAGCTTGTGGTCGGCGCCATCCAGGCTTACGTCTTCACGGTCCTTACCGCCGTGTATGTCTCCGAGGCAGAGGAGGTCGCGGAGGAGGAGTAGTCTTCCGTTCGCGCCTTAAAGGTAAGGCAATTCGTTAAACCGCCGGTGCCCGTACCCATGGAGCCCGGCAGTTATAAAAAGGTTATCCTGCGTGAAATAAGACACGCACGACAAAGGAGGAATCGTGGGAGTTATCGGTTACGGTCTCGGTGTTATCGGCGCTGGTCTTGCTATCGGCCTGTCTGCTCTGGGTGCTACGGGTGCTATGGCCCGTCAGCCTGAGGTCCAGGGCCGCGTGTTCACCGTCTTCATCATGGGCTCCGCCTTCGGCGAGGCTCTGGCTCTGATCGGCTTCGTTGTCGCGCTGATCGTTAAATAGCACGGAGCGTCAAGTATGAATCTTTCATCCCAGAAGAGCGCGATCGCACTCTCCGCGTCCGCGGCCGCGCTGCTCATGCCGGTTTCCGCGTTCGCCGAGGACGGCGCTGCCGGTGCGGACATCCTCATCCCTAAGATGGCGGAGTTCATCCCGGCGCTTATCGCCTTCCTGATCATCTGGATCGTGCTGGCCAAGGTCGCCCTGCCGGGCATCATGAAGACCATGGAGGAGCGCGGCAAGAAGATCGAGGAAAGCCTCGACGAGGCCGAGAAGACCAAGCAGGAGGCTATCGCCAAGCGCGCTGAGTCCGACTCGATCGTCACCGACGCCCGTCGTCAGGCTGCCGACATTGTTCTCGAGGCCCGTAAGGACGCCGAGTCCGAGCGCGCCCGTATCATCGAGGCTGCTCACAAGGAGGCCGAGGAGATCATCGCCAAGGCCCATACGACCGTCGAGGACGAGCGCAAGTCCATCTACGCCGGTGCCGCGAGCTCCATCGCCGACCTGTCCGTTGCCGTCGCCACCAAGATCGTGGGCGAGGCGCTCGAGGACGAGACCGAGCAGAAGAAGCTCATCGAGCGCTACATCCAGGAAGCAGGTAGCCTGAATGCCGACTAGCCGCTATCAGGACAAGGTGCTCGAGACCTACGCGCGCTCCCTCATGGAAGCCGCCAAGGCCGAGAACCATGTGTTCGAGGACCTCGAGATGATCGAGCGCCTGGCTTCCGCCAGCCCCGAGATCATTGCCGTGCTCGACACCATGTCCAAGCGCGACCAGCTCGACCTTCTTCCCAAGGTGGCAGCTGCCTTTAAGCATGTTGCCGAGGAAGACGAGGATGTAGTGGGCGTGACCGTCACCACGGCGATCCCGCTCGACGACGAGCTGCGTCAAACCATCACTAAGAAATGCGAGCAGGACTTCGGCCGCAAGGTATTCCTTATCGAGCAGGTCGATCCGTCTATCGTGGGCGGCCTGGTGCTCGAGGCCCGCGGCGAGCGTCGTGACATTTCCGTCAAGACGCAGCTGCGCATCGCGCAGGAGACCCTCGCAAACTCTGCTAATTCGTACGGAGGTGAAGCCTAATGTCCGAAACCCTCAATGCCCAGGATATCGCCAAGAAACTGCAGGAGCAGCTCACGAACCTCTCCGCGACGGTCGATACGCATGAGGTTTCAACGGTCGACGAGGTAGGCGACGGCATTGCGCGCGTCTCCGGCCTCAAGAGCGCCATGGCAGGCGAGCTTCTGGAGTTCAAGAGCTCCGATACCGGTGAGACCGTCTTCGGCCTTGCCCAGAACCTTGACCGTGACGAGGTCGGCGCCGTTCTGTTTGGTGCCGTCGACTCCATCAAGGAAGGCGACGAGTGCCGCACCACTGGCCGCATTATGGATATCCCCGTGAGCCGTGCCATGCTCGGCCGCGTCGTCAATCCGCTCGGCCAGCCCATCGACGGTTTGGGTGACATTGTCGCCACGCACCGTCGTCCCATCGAGTTCAAGGCCCCCGGCGTCATTGACCGTACCCCGGTGTGCGAGCCGGTTCAGACCGGCCTGTTGGCTATCGACTCCATGGTGCCTATCGGCCGCGGCCAGCGCGAGCTTATCATCGGCGACCGTAAGACCGGTAAGACCGCCATTGCCATCGACGCTATCCTCAACCAGCGTGGCAAGGGCATGGTCTGCATCTACGTCGCTATCGGCCAGAAGGCCTCCACGGTTGCCAACATCCGCGAGACCCTCGCTCAGCACGGTGCACTCGACTACACCATCATCGTTTCGGCCACCGCTGCCGATTCCGCCCCTATGCAGTACATCGCGCCTATGGCCGGTGCCGCTATCGGCGAGTTCTTCATGTACAACGGCGAGGACGGCAAGCCCGCCAGCGAGACTAACCCCGGCGGCCACGTGCTCGTCATCTACGACGACCTGTCCAAGCAGGCTGTGGCCTACCGTCAGATGTCACTGACGCTGCATCGTCCGCCCGGACGCGAGGCCTATCCTGGCGACATCTTCTACCTGCACTCTCGTCTGCTCGAGCGTGCCGTCAAGATGTCCAAGAAGAACGGTTACGGCTCCATGACGGCTCTGCCGATCATCGAGACCCAGGACGGCGACGTCTCGGCCTACATTCCGACCAACGTCATTTCCATTACCGATGGTCAGATCTACCTGCAGTCCGAGCTCTTCTTCCAGGGCCAGCGCCCGGCAGTCGATGTGGGCATCTCCGTGTCCCGCGTCGGTGGCGACGCACAGACCAAGGCTATGAAGCAGGTCGCCGGCAACCTCCGTCTGGACCTCGCTTCGTACCAGGAGCTCGCCGGCTTTACGCAGTTCGGCTCCGACCTCGACGAGGCCACGCAAAAGCAGCTTACCCACGGCGCTCGCATGACTGAGCTCCTTAAGCAGTCGCGCTACAAGCCGTTCGAGGTTTCCGAGCAGATCGTTGCGTTGTTCGCTGGCAACGAGGGTTTCCTGGATGACCTGGAGATCGCCGACGTGCTGCCTTTCCGCGCCGAGCTCATTGAGTACATGGACAACGGTTTTGGCTCGCTGCTCGACAAGGTTCGCGCCAAGAAGATCGACGATGACACCAAGGCTGAGCTCCTGCGCGTCATCGGCGACTTTAAGCAGCAGTTCATGGCCAAGCACCATGCCGATACGACTGGATCAGAGGAGAACTAAGCCCTATGGCCAACCTTCGCGACATTAAGAAGCGAATCTCCTCGGTTACCACGACCAAGCAGATCACGCGCACGATGGAGATGGTCTCTACGGCCAAGATCCGTCGTGCCCTCGATCGCTCCAAGCAGGCCGAACCCTATAAGGAGGCGCTGACCGACGTCATGTTGACGGTCGCCGGCGACGCCTCCTGTTCGGGCACCGATCCCATGCTGCAGAAGCATGAGAGCGTCAAGCATGGCCTGATTGTCGTTATCGCCTCGGACCGCGGCCTTGCCGGCGGTTTCAATACGACGGTGGAGCGCACGGCCGAAAAGCTCGCCGCTTCTTGGGCGAACGACGGCATCGAGTGCGAGATCATCGCGTGTGGGCGCAAACCGGCCACGTATTTCCGTGACCGCGCAAACGTCATCATGCACTTTGAGGGCAACTCCTCTGAGCCCGATTTCAATCAGGCCCGCATGATCTCCTCTCATATCTGCGATGCGTATCGTGCCGGTGAGCTTGACCGTGTCGAGCTTGTCTACCACCACGCCAAGAACCGCGTGGATCAGGAGCTTCGCGTCGAGCACTTGCTGCCGCTCGATCCCGAGATGATCGCTATGGCCCACGGTCCGCGTAAGAACGAGGCCGACGCCCCTAAGCGTATCTCGTCCACATTCGAGTTCGTGCCCTCTCCCGAGCATGTTCTCGGCAAGCTTGTACCGTCGTATATCCTGACGGTCATCTACCAGGCCTTGATCGATTCGGCTGCCGCCGAGCAGGGTGCACGCCGCAAGGCGATGCACTCCGCGACGGAAAACGCCACCGCGATCATCTCGACCCTTACCCGCACGTATAGTCGCGTGCGTCAGGCTTCGATCACGACCGAGATTAACGAGATCGTCGGCGGAGCCTCAGCATTGGAGGAACAGTAATGGCTAATAACACCGTAAAGCTTGCGGTCGAGGAAGCCACCAAGAAGACGACTGCCGGTGATGGTCGCATCGTGCGTATTATCGGTCCTGTCGTCGACGTCAAGTTTGACGGCGCGGTGCCCCCGATCTACAACGCGCTCACGGTCGAGGCCGAGACCCCGATCGGTCACCTGAGCACGATCCTCGAGGTCGAGAGCCAGCTTCCGGGCGGCGTCGTCCGCACGGTCGCCATGTCCTCGACCGACGGCCTGCAGCGCGGCCTCATCGCCACCGATACCGGTGAGCCCATGAAGATGCCCGTTGGCCCCAAGACACTCGGTCGCATCTGGAACGTCATGGGCAAGCCCGTCGACGGCAAGCCCATGCCCGAGGTGGAGGAGTTCTATCCCATCCACCATGCAGCGCCCCGCTTTGACGAGCTCACTACCAAGACCGAGATTTTCGAGACCGGCATTAAGGCCGTCGACCTGCTCGAGCCCTACATCCGTGGCGGCAAAACTGGTCTGTTCGGTGGCGCCGGCGTCGGCAAGACCGTTCTGATTCAGGAGCTCATCAACAACCTCGCTCAGGAGCACGGTGGCACCTCGGTGTTTACCGGCGTCGGCGAGCGTACCCGTGAGGGTACCGACCTTTATCTCGAGATGAGCGAGTCGGGCGTTATCGACAAGACCTGCTTGGTCTATGGTCAGATGAACGAGCCGCCTGGAGCGCGTCTGCGCATCGGTCTGGCCGGCCTTACCACCGCCGAGTACTTCCGCGATCGTGGTCAGGACGTTCTGCTGTTCATCGATAACATCTTCCGCTTCTCCCAAGCCGGTTCCGAGGTTTCCGCCCTTCTGGGTCGTATGCCGTCCGCCGTTGGCTACCAGCCCACGCTGGCTACCGAGATGGGCGACCTTCAGGAGCGCATCACCTCGACCAAGACGGGCTCCATCACCTCCGTTCAGGCTGTCTACGTCCCCGCAGACGACCTGACCGACCCGGCTCCCGCCACGACGTTTACGCACCTCGATGCCACTACGGTTCTTTCGCGTAGCATTTCGTCGCTCGGCCTGTTCCCGGCCATCGACCCGCTCGCGTCTTCCTCCGACGCCCTCGATCCCTCGATCGTCGGCGAGGAGCACTACCGTGTCGCCGTTAAGGTCCAGGAGCTCCTGCAGGAGTACTCCGACCTTCAGGACATCATCGCCATTCTGGGTATGGACGAGCTGTCCGAAGAGCAGCGCCTTACGGTCAACCGCGCTCGTAAGATTCAGCAGTTCCTCTCGCAGTCCTTCCACGTCGCCGAGAAGTTCACCGGCAACCCCGGTGTCTACGTTCGCGTCGAGGATACCGTCCGCTCCTTCGCCGAGATTGTCGACGGCAAGGCCGATGACCTGCCCGAGCAGGCTTTCCGCTATGCTTCCACGATTGAGGACGTGCGCGAGCGTGCCCGCAAGATGGGGGAGAAGTAGGTTATGCGTATCCGCATCGTGTGCCCCGTGAGCTGCGCCTATGAGGGCGACGCTGCGTTTGTGTCGATTCCGTCCACGGATGGCGAGTTTGGCGTTCTGCCTGCTCACTCCAGCGAGATCTGCACGATCGACCGCGGTTACGTTCGCGTCTCCGATAAGGCCATGGGCACTGTCGACCACACGTTTGCCGTGGCCGGCGGCTATGCCCAGGTTGCGGACGATGTCGTGACCGTTCTCGCCGAGCGCGCTTGCGATTTGGCGACCGTCGACGCCGACAAGGTTAAAGCTGATATTCAAGGTTTTGAAGAGAAGCTGGGTAATTTGTCGGAGGATGATGCACGCCGCGCCTACCTCTATAATGAAATCGCATGGTGTAAGCTCATGCTTGCCCAATAGTCAAACGATTTGGCGTTCGACCATTTGCGAACACATCATGCCCGGGATGGCCCAGCCATCCCGGGCATGCTTTTTGAAAGGGTAGACCTTGGATATTATCCGTGTTGAAGGTGGCCACACCATCGGAGGCTCCGTGCCCGTTTCGGGTGCAAAGAACTCTGCACTCAAACTCATGGCGGCAACGCTTCTGGCACCGGGGAAGACGACGCTGCAGAACGTGCCCGATATCTCGGATGTCCACGTGATGGGCAAGGTGCTCAAGGGCATGGGCGCCACGATCGATGTCCTCGACGAGCACACGCTCGAGATTGATACCTCTCAGGTTGATTCCTGGGAGGCTCCCTATGAGCTCGTTGCCAAGATGCGCGCCTCCACGGCTGTGATGGGACCCCTGCTGGGCCGTTTCCATCGCGCCAAGATCGCCATGCCCGGCGGCTGCAACCTGGGCGCTCGCAAGATCGACATGCACATCTTGGGTCTTGAGGCGCTGGGCGTAGAATTCGACACTGCACACGGCTACATCAACGCCAACGCGCCCCAGGGCCTACACGGTACCACCGTCACGCTCGAATTTGCCAGCGTCGGCGCTACCGAGAACCTCATCATGGCGGCCGTGCGCGCACAAGGCACTACGGTTATCGATAATGCGGCTCGCGAGCCCGAGATCGTCGACCTTGCCAATATGCTCAACGAGATGGGCGCCAAGATTGTTGGCGCCGGCACGCCCGTCGTGACCATCGAAGGTGTGGACGAGTTGCATCCCGTTACCCATCGCGTGGTGGGCGACCGCATCGAGGCCGGCACCTTTATCGTTGCCGGTGCCCTGATGGCCGATGACCGCGGTGTCGACGTTACGGGCTTTTGCCCCATTCACTTGGGCATGGTGCTCAAGAAGATGGAGCTCATGGGTATCGAGTGTGAGCGAATCGAGAATGGCGTTCACGTGAGTCGTGTCGAGCACATCAGGCCGGTCGATATTCAGACACTTCCGTTCCCGGGCTTCCCGACGGACATGCAGGCGCAGATCATGGTGCTTTCCGCTCTTGCTGATGGCAGCTCTGTGATTACCGAGAATATCTTCGAGAACCGCTTCATGTTCGCGTCGGAGCTGGTCCGTATGGGCGCGGATATCCGCATCGAAAGCCATCACGCCATGATTCATGGCGTCAAGGGGTTCTCGGGTGCACAGGTTACCTCGCCTGATCTGCGCGGCGGCGCCGCGCTCGTCGTTGCTGGCCTTATCGCCGACGGCGTTACCGAGGTCTCGGCCATCCATCACATCAAACGTGGCTATGAGCAGTTTGTCGAAAAACTGCAGACACTTGGTGCAAACGTCGAGCACGCCACTGTTCCCGATCCCGTCATCTACTAATGCAGGTTGCCTATGTTTAATAATAAGAAGCCCTTAGCGGATACTCGAAGACCTTCAACCGGCGCACAGGCCAAGATCTACAGTCGCGATAATGTTGCACGCTACTCCGAGCGCGCTCGTCAGCGCCGCCGCGGCCAGACAATCCGTCGCGTTGCGCTTATCGCCGTGCTTGGCGTGCTGTTGAGCGCTACGACTGCCGCCGGGCTGTGGTTCGCCAGCATTATGGGCAAGCTCGGCGATTCCAATGTCATTACCGACAATCTGCGCCATATCTTGGTGGATACCGATGAGGCCAAAGATCCGTTCTACGTGCTTCTTTTGGGTACCGATGGTCGTCCGGGCGAGGACACGTATCGCGCCGATTCAATTATCTTGGCGCGCATCGACCCTACGCAAAAGCAGGCTACGCTTATATCCATTCCACGTGATACCAAGGTTGTCTATAACGGCGAAACCATGAAGGTCAACGCCTGCCATACCTATGGCGGTGCCGAGGCCATGGTTCAAGCGGTCAATGAGCTGTGCGGCGTGCAGATTTCCCACTATGCCGAGGTTAGCTTTGACGGTATGCAATCATTGATTGACTCTGTGGGCGGTATCGACATCAACGCCACCGACGATGTCGACGACCCCGAGCATCTGGACATTAAGATTACGGCAGGCCAGCAGCACATGGACGGTGCTACCGCGCTCACCTATGCCCGTTGCCGCTATACCTATGCCGACGGCGACTATACGCGCATGCGTCACCAACGCCAGGTGCTTGGTGCCCTTGCCAACCAGATTCTCAACAACTTTGATGCTACGAAGGTCTTCGACCTGGTTAATTCGCTGTCCGATATGCTTGTGACCGATATGAGCGTTCAGGACATCGTGTCTACGGTCAATGCTATGCGCGGCATGGATGTCGATGGCATCTATTCGGCGAATCTGCCTTCCTACGCAGATGAAACCACCATGATCGACGGTCAGAGCTATGTCTTTGTCTACGAGGACGAGCTTAAGGAGATGATGGCGCGCGTCGATGCCGGCAAGGATCCTAAGGGACCAAACACCATGGGCCTATCCGACGGAACCAGCTCCACAATCGGTGATTTGAGCAACCATACTTCTGACGATTACGCCTACGGTACGGCCGGTTCGTCGGAAAGCTCGGACGATTCTAGTTATTCGGGCGATTCGAGCTATTCGGACGATTCGGATTACAGCTCATATTATTACGAGGAGCCCACTGGCGACGGCAACGGTTACGAAGCCAACTACTAGGGTTGCGCGGGCTTGCCAGCCCGTGCAACGGCTCGACGTTGCGCGCCGCCCAGAGCGACAATTTGTCATTCAAAAGGCAGGGCATGACCAGAAGGTCAATGTCCTGCCTTTTTCATGCCAACTTGTTCGCTCTGGACGTCGCTCGCTGACGTTGATTCAACCAGCGATGCCGACTACTCCCCTTGCACCAAAAAATCGCCCCGTTCTCGGTTTTGAGGACGGGGCGATTTTGCTTACCTAGATTATTCGAGTTCCTTATGCGAAGCGGGCGACGAGTTCCTGCAAGACGTCGGTCATCTTAACGAGCGAGCTGACCGGGACAAACTCGTTGACGCCGTGGTAGCAGTAGCCGCCCGTCGAAAGGTTGGGACAGGGCAGGCCGCGGAACGACAGCTGTGCACCGTCGGTGCCGCCGCGAATCGGCAGCACCTGGGGCTCAACATCGCAGGCAAGGAAGGATTCCTTAGCGACATCGATCAGCTCTGGGTAGTCGCGGACAATCTCGGCCATGTTACGGTACTGGTGCTTGATCTCGACCGTTACGCGCTCCTCGCCCAGACGCTGGTTGAGCAGCGCGGCGGCAGCATCCATCAGATCGAGCTTCTGCTGGAACTTGGCGGCATCGTGATCACGGACGATATAGCGCGCCGTGGCATGGTCGACTGTGGCAGAAACGCCCTCGAGGTGATAGAAGCCCTCGTAGCCCTCGGTGTATTCCGGACGCTGCACGTAGGGAAGCAGGGCATTGAAGTCGCAGAACAGATTGCCCGCGTTAACCATGCGGCCCTTGGCGTCGCCGGGGTGAATGGACTGGCCCTCAAAGCTAACGGTAGCCTCGGCGGCGTTGAAGCACTCCCACTCAAGCTCGCCAACCGGACCGCCGTCGACTGTGTAGGCATACTTACAGCCAAAGTCCTCGATATCCAACAGCTCGGCACCGTGGCCGATTTCCTCGTCCGGGCAGAAACAAATACCAAGCGTGGGGTGGGGCAGGCTGGGGTCCTGTGCAATGCGTGCGACGAGCGCCATAATCTCGGCGACACCGGCCTTATCGTCGGCGCCCAGCAGCGTGGTGCCGTCGGTGCAAACCAGGTCCTCGCCCAAAAGGTTGTTGAGGGCGGGGAGCTTGGCGGTGCTCATGGATACGGGCTTGCCGTCGACGATGCCGCAAACCAGGTCGCCGCCCTCGTAGTGCACGATGTGCGGCGCTACGCCGGCGCCCGGTGCGACCTCGGTGGTGTCGAGGTGCGCGATCAGGCCCAGGGCGGGCTTATTCTCGGAGCCGGCGCTCGCGGGAATGTGAGCGCAGACATAGGCGTTTTCGGTTACATGGGCATCGGTTGCACCAAGCTCGCGCAATTCCTCGGCAAGCACATTGGCAAGATCAAACTGGACGGTGCTCGACGGAACCTGGTCGCAGTTGGCATCCTCGGACTGTGTGTTGATCTGGACGTAGCGCAAAAAACGCTCGAGTACGTCGGGGTTCGTGGTGGTGTTTTCCATAGAGACCGCTCCAATCTTGGTTGTCGTGTGCAACAAGAACTCTAGCACGGTATGCCGCGGCATACCGCGACGCTTGGATGGGGTAGAATCAGCCATTGAATGCAGAAGGGACGGATGTTCATGGATACGACAAATAGCTCGCGCGAGCTACATCTAACGGTGGCGAACGAAGACTACTTGGAGTGCATGGTTCGCATCGAAAGCGAGGATGGGGAGACTAATGGCGTGCGGTCGGTCGATATCGCACAGCGCCTTGGCGTTTCGAAGGCATCGGTCAACAAGGCGGTTTCGGCTCTCAAGGCATCCGAACTTGTCGAGCAGTCTCACTACGGCAAGGTTATTCTGACCAACCGTGGGCGCGAGGTCGGTTTGGCTATCTGGTATCGCCATCGCCTGATTCGCACATTTTTGGTCCAGGAGCTCGGCGTCGACTTTGAGCGCGCCGATGCCGAGGCCTGCATGATGGAGCACGCGCTTTCCGAGGACACAATGGTCCGTTGGCTCGCCTATCTCGAAAAGCAGGGAATCAGCATCGAGGAATAGCGAAACATATATATGGATACGAGTTATTACAATCGCTTCGGCGGCGAGGAGCTTATGCGCCGACTTGCCAGCGAGACGCTGCTGGCACAGGGTCCGATGGGCAGCGTGCTGCTGAGTGAATACGGTGCCGCCGATATTCCGCCGGCATTTTGGAACCTCGCCGAACCGCAGACGGTTTCTCGCATCCACCGACTGTATGCCGCCGCTGGTGCACAGGTGCTTATTACCAATACGTTCCAGGCATCGGGTTTTGCGCTCGATCGCGATGAAATCGCTCCATCTATGGCAGAGGTCAATCGCGGGGCGGTCGACGATGCCCGCCAGGCAAATCCCCAGCTATTGCTGGGGTCCATGGGGCCTATTGCGATTGAGTGGTTTGTCGAGGATTCTTCCGAGTATCGAGAGATTCGCGCAAATGCTCGCGAGCAGGCGTCCGCCCTGCTCAACGCCGGCGTCGACGGGATTCTGGTCGAGACGATCACGTCTATCCGCAATCTGCAGCCCGTGCTCGCCGGTGTCCATGATGCCGCTGATGGCATGCCCGTTCTGGTGAGCTTTGCTATTGATGACAAGGGCGACCTGCTGGGTGATGGCCTAAACATCGAAGGTGCCATCTTGTATGCCGAGAAGCACGGTGCGAGCTCGGTTGGGGTCAATTGCTGCACCCTGACAGCGGCTACCGCTGCGGTACCAAGAATGGTCAAGATAGCCACGACGCCCGTTACTGTACGTCCCAATGCGGGAAATCCGGTCCAAACGCAAGATGGGCCCGTGTGGCACGAGGACCCCGAAGCTTTCGCGCGCGCATGCGTCGAGTGGAAGCGGGCTGGCGCCGCAATGGTTGGTGGCTGTTGCGGAACCACGGCGATCACGACGGCTGCTATGGCAGACGCGCTCGATATATAGAGTCCGAAGAAAAGCACATTCGAATTACCGCCTCAACCGGGGCGGTTTTTTTGTCTATATGCGCCCTCGATGGCTTTTGCCTAAACGGTGAATGCGTGCGCCGGCGGCTTGCCGGGCGCTCGTTGCGGGTATACCACCTGCGTACCATGATCCAAACACTGCGAGGTGTCTGCGTGTGTGCGCGATAATTCATTTTGGAACTGATGGCTGGCGCGCTCGCGTCGGCGAGGATTTTAACGCTGACAATGTTGCCCGTATCGCTGATGCCGCCGGCGAGCTCTGGCAAAAGACATATCCCGGCAAGACGGTATATATCGGGTATGACACCCGTCCCCGGGCGCGCGAGTTTGCAGAACTTGCAGCTGGCGTGCTTGCGGCCCATGGCCTTGATGCCGTGCTCGCGGCCCGTTTTGTACCCACGCCTGCCATCACGTGGGCTGCCGCATACGATGGCGAGGCGTGCGGGGCGCTCATGGTGACCGGTTCACATCATCCGCAGGGCTATCTCTGTCTCAAACTGCGCATGGGCGATGGTTCCACGGCAAACCAGGACGTCATCGAAGAGCTCGAGGCAACGATGGCCGCCGAACCTCTGGGGCTCGAGGAGCAGTATCGCACGGCGGATATCATTCCCGACTATATGCGAGCGGTAGCATCGTTTGTCGATGCCGATGCCATTCGTGCCGCTCGTCTGCGCGTGGTGGTCGATCCCATGGGGGGAGCGGCTCAAGGTTATCTTGCCGATTTGCTGCGCGAGCTGGGTGTTGAGGTCCATGAGATTCATGCGGGGCAAGCATCGGATTGGGGGGATATCTGTCCCGATCCCGTAGAGCCGTGGGTGGATGCCTGCGAGCGTGCAGTTATCGAAGACGGTGCGTGTGCCGGCCTGGTGACCGATGGCGACGCTGACCGTATTGGCGCGGTCGACGAGCGCGGTAGATATATACATCCGCATCAGATCATGGCGCTCGTAATGGGCGAATTGGTTCAGTTTCGCAATTTGAAGGGGCGAGTCGTCGTCAATCTATCGTGCTCGACGCTTGTGCGTCGTGTTGCCGAGGCACTCGGTTGCCGCGTGACCGTAAAACCGGTTGGCTTCAAATATATAGCCGCCGAGATGAAAAAAGACGGGGTGCTTATGGGCGGTGAGGAGGCCGGTGGCATCGGCGTTGCCGCGCATATGCCCGAGCGTGACGGCATCCTCGCTTGCCTACTCCTGTGTGAGCTCATGGCAAAGACGGGGGCTTCGCTGGGCGTGCTGGTCGATCAGCTCGAGGCGAGTTTTGGAAAAACAAGTTATGGCCGCCGAGATTTACGACTTGAGGCAGAAGATGCCGAGTCGCTGCGCACGCTGCTTCCCGGTGTGAATCCCAAGTCGATTTGCGGCAAGGCGCCGCAGAGCGTAAGTCACATGGACGGCTTGCGTTTGGCATTTGAGGATGATACCTGGCTGTTGGTTCGCCCGAGTGGCACTGAGCCGGTGGTGCGAGTGTACGCCGAGGGCTTTTCGGTGGAGGAGCGCGACGAGTTGCTTGATGCCGGCTGCGCTTTGGCTCGGGGCGCATATCGGCTCTAGCCATGGGGCTGATCAATATAAAGATATGCTCGGCGAGTGGTAGGTAACGACTGGCAAGCGTCAGCTGCGGGTATAAATGTGTAGGAGTTGTGTGCAACCAGATTCCCGCCCCGCGGGCCCCTCCGGTCTGGCAATATATCTCCTTGCCGCGCGGCCCGGTCGGACCGGATGAGACGCGCAGGCGTGCACCTTGAGAACCGGATACTGCGAG
>NZ_JBQHST010000007.1:0-72171 GCF_052066095.1 Collinsella sp. HCP28S3_B9 | reverse complement strand
GGGGGTATTGGCGTAAGCCAATACCCCCACTCAGGAGCAATTGATCGTACCTTAGGTCAAGTCTCCCACGACTTGAGACACCCTACTTACTGAAATGCAAGGATAACAGCAACGACAATGCACGCGACACCTATCCCGAGCGGAAGCCACGCCTTCTTTTCCCTGTCTTTAACAAGGAGGGTCTCGATTGCGGATGCAAGAATCAGAAAACCGCCAATAATCAGCAGGTCGAGTGCAACAAAGTTGACGGTTGTTATATTGGAGGACAGACCTCCGGCGTTGACGTTTACGAGCGTAAAGATCGCGGCAAAGATGGCGAAGAGGGCCAGAACGTTTCCATAGATGCGAGACTCAATGTGGGCAACTTCATCCTTTTTGTCCTCGACCTTTTTAAGTTCTCCGGCATAGATGTCGGAATAATCTGCAAGTCCGTTAAAGTTAAGCTCATCAGAAAAAGCGCCGTGGTAAGGATGGGCCACCATGCCATCAACGTGCTGGAACGCAACCTGCGCTATACCCTTAGACTTATCGAGCGTAATAGTGTTACCGCTTACGTTTGTAACGCGGTAGAACAGCCGTGTTCCATGCCCGGGGAAATATAGCGGCGCATCCAAAGAAAGCCCCTGGCGAATGCGCGAATTGCGCAGAAGCACGCTCGCGGTCAAATCGTTTGGCAACGCAACACATTCAACGCAAGAGACGAATGTCGAATCTCCGGGGCCAAGCTCTACTTCGGATTGCCTGCTTTCGTTGATGTAGAATCCCTCGGTGCGCAAGTCATACGTAACCTGTCCGATGTTCGAAGCATCGGCATTGAGAAGCACCTTGCTGTCGATTAGCTCCTGAATCTTAGTATCGCTCAAGTACATACGAACCACTTCCTTAGGCCTCCGAGTATAGCACCAAGGCATAACAACAGTGACTGCCCCCAAAGGGGACATAGGGGAAGTGAGCTTAGTTGGATACGGGATATCGGCCTGGACTATGTCTAGCTAAAGATTTGTTGCTAGAGATCGGTTTGGGTTTGACGGTTCGAATTTCTCTTCGCTTCCGGAAAGCGAGCGTTTTAGCAGCGAATCGCGGCGCATAGGAGCGCTATGCCGAGCAAGAAAAACGTTAGGGATGCGGCGATCCAGCAGTTATCACCGGCCTTGGGGAGCGAGGCGGTCGTCGCGGTGGCGGCCTTGGGCCTAGAGGCCTTTCCGGCCGTGGTATTGGTCACTGTGGTCGTGGTCACTGTCTTAGTCGCGGCTGCGGGCTTTTGTGTGGGGTTTGTCGACGGATTCGCAGCTGGCCAGCCGGTAGTGGGGTCGGTGCCAGGGGCGGGCGGGCCGTCGCCCGGCACGTCGGGACCGGCGGTCTCCCCCGCCGGCGCTGTGGTATCCACGGGCTCGATCGTCACGTGCGCTGCCACGGACCCGTCGGCATCCACCACGCCGCCCGTGCCAAAGGTCCCACCCGCAGGCGCCACAAAGCGCGCGGATGCAAGCGACCCGCCCAGGCAGGCGACGCCGCCGTTGGCGCCCGACGCATCCAGCCAGGACGCATCGACGGTAAGCTGCCTAGCCGCGCGCCCGCGGCATAAGAAAGCCCGCAGAGCAAAACGCATAGGCAGGCCATGAAAGTAAGCAGGATGTAGTGACGGCTGGTGTGGAACGCGGCAGCAAACATAACCGCTCCGATCTTCGCAAGAGCCAATAGAAACTGCGCCGGAAAACTACCTGGTAGCAGCAGTTATTAGTGTAGCGAGATCAGACTACGAGCAGGGAAACAGCCCGTGATTGATTCCCAAAATTAGGTGTAGATCGTTTTGCCAGACGGTGAAAGGAAAACCTGATTGCGTATAGCCATACGCCGGCTCTATGAGCGAGTCATTTTGCAGCTAAGTAGCTATCACAGTTAAACAATAAGGAAATGAATTGCTGAAACTCGAATAGCTTTACTGGTGTTGAACCAAAGGATGTCATCGGAACAGTTCGTCATGGGTGCCCGTACGCTCAAAGAATGCCACCTCTTCGTTTGATGACCATATGACAAGCCAATCACCGGAGTTTGCTACATGGCATTCGTTTCGTCCGCTCCAGTTGCCGTTTAGCCGGTGCATATTATGGCGTCGCTTTAATATCTCTGTTGACTCAGGTGTATTCTGCAGCACTAGGTCAATTAGCTTTTGAAGCTCTGTCAGATTCCAATTCCGGCGCTTTGCTTTTTACTTTAAATCGCGTGAGAAAGCTGCAGAGAACTCAGCGGTCAGCGTACTCATTGCGCCATCGCCGCAGCGATCAGATCGACACCGTTGTCAAAACGCCCTTTTTTACCGGATGCCAGGAATGCATCTCCTTCGCGAATGGCCTCGAGACTTTCGACATTGGGTTCCTCGGGAGCAAAGGTCAACGGGATGCGATGAGTGTTGACCATTTGCTTAAAGAAAGCGCGTGTAACGGATGATAGGTCAAGCCCATAGTAATCGGCCACTTCTGCCGCCTCGCGCTTAAGGTCGTCGTCAACCCTGATGGTTAATGTTGAGCTTGCCATTTATAGGTCCTTTCAATAGCGTGAGTACAACCTTAGTATAACGTACATACAAGTATAGAAAAGATGATTACAAACAATCGACATCGTAGAAGCTTCCCTATTCAAAGAGAGTGAGGGTATTGGCGTAAGCCAATACCCTCACTCAGGAGCAATCCGGAAAGCGAGCGCTTTAGCAGCGAATCGCGGCGCATAGGAGCGCTATGCCAAGAAAGATTAGCGTAAGGGATGCGGCGATCCAGCAGTTATCACCGGCCTTGGGGAGCGAGACGGTCGTCGCGGTGGCGGCCTTGGGCCTAGAGGCCTTGGCGGCAGTGGCGTTGACCACAGCGGTCGTGGTCACCGTCTTAGTCGCGGCCGCGGGCTTTTGTGTGGGATTCGTCGACGGATCCGCAGCTGGCTCGCCGGCAGCGGGGTCGGTACCAGGGCCGGACGGACCATCGCCCGGCACGTCGTGCCCACCGGTCTCCCCCGCCGGCGCCGTGGCATCCACGGGCTCGATCGTCACACGCGCCGCCACGGACCCGTCGGCATCTACCACGCCGCCCGCGCCAAAGGCCCCGCCCGCGGGCGCCACAAAGCGCGCGGATGCAAGCGACCCGCCCAGGCAGGCGACGCCGCCTTTGGCGCCCGACGCATCCAGCCAGGACGCATCGACGGTAAGCTGCCCGGCCACGCCACCGCCGGCAGCCCCGCCCAGCAAACACACGCCATAGGCGCGCACACCTGCCCCGGAGCCCGCGCCCGCGGCGACAACGCGCCCACCGCGGCGAACGGCAAGACCGTCCGCGATCACGCCGGCCACCCGCGCATCCGCGATGCCGGCGCCGTGGGCCCGCGCGTCAACCTTGCAGCCATCCACCGCGAGCGCCCCCGACACGTAGATCCCGCACTGCGAGCCCGTGGCCACCAGCGACCCGGTGCCGCGGAGCGTCAGATCGCCCCACACCTCCATGCCGCAACGCGAGATGTCCACGTCGGGCGCGCTCGTCTCGACAACAGTGTTCTGCCCGGTCAGCGTCACCACCAGGTCGCCGTCGGCGCCGATGGCCTCGCCCGTGTAGCCGTTAAGCTCCAGGTGGTCGGCATCGGTCCAATCCCAACCGGGGCCCGAAACGCCCGGCTCGTAGTACGTGGCGCCCGCAATGAAAAGGCTGTCCGCGCCCGCGGCATAAGAAGGCCCGCCCAGCAAAACGCATAGGCAGGCCATGGCAGTAAACAGGATGTAGCGACGGCTGGTGTGGAACGCGGCAGCAAACATAACCGCTCCGATCTTCGCAAGAGCCAATGGAAACTGCGCCAGAAAACTACCCGGTAGCAGCAGTTATTAGTTTAGCGAGATCTAGCAAGGGACTATAAAGAAACCAGCGATCGAACCCCGAAATTAGGTGTAAATCGTTTTGCCAGTCGGTGAAAGGAGGGATTGCATCCAGCGTTGCTCATAGATAGTCGCGGCCACGGCCCTGTTGTTCACGCTACTGACGTTCTGGATAGGGCGCACCCCCCCAACCTTTTGACTTTCCTTGTAAACGGGACCCATCAGAATAGAAATAATCAATTCAAATAGTAATTTGTATTTAGACTTTACAGTGTTAAATACAGCTGTTACATTCTGTATCAGTACGGTTTTGTTAGTTAGGAGGAACAATGAAAATAGTATTCGGCAAGATGAAGGGCGAGCCGTCTTATGCAGCTGGCGCAAGGTATATTGAGGAAATGATTCGTTCCGGCCAATTGATGAATGGCGACAGACTCCCCTCCATTCGAGAATTCGCAGACGACAATGACATGAGCACTGCAACCGCTCAAAGGATCTACTCAGAAATTGAACAGAAGGGATTAATTACCACAATTCAAGGAAGCGGTTCACTAGTCACATTTAATGAGGATGTAGTACTCGATGATGGCATTAATAAAGTCACCGTTTTTTGGTCGTATGCCCATAAGGATGATCTTAATTCTAAGGGTGCTATTCTTACGCTTCTAGAAGCCATCAAGGCCGAATACGAACTCCAAACGGGTGAAGATCTGACTGTTTTCGTTGATAAGGATGGGATTGAATGGGGTGCGAACTGGAAAAATGCCATTAATGAAGCGCTGTTGAATACGGTAATTTTCATTCCAATCCTTACCCCCACCTATCTTAAAAGGCCCTCATGTTTGGGTGAACTCAGGAATGCAGTATCTGTCTTTCGTGAAAAGAAAATTGCATATGGAATTTTTCCCATTCGATTTACTAACGTTGATGCCGCCCTTAAGAACTTTCCAGATGACGATCTTGCCAACACGCTTAGTGAAACTCAAGCATCTAATTTTTATGAAATTAGGACTCGAGATCCAGAATCTAGTGTCTACCAAGATTATGTCGCAACTCTTGTGGCAAAACTTGTGGAAGTGGACCAACGACTTTGTGAGGGTCATTTAAATCTTGTTAAGCAAGCAAGTGAAACGCTGCAGGAAACGCAAGACGGATTTCTCGACAGGCTCGCCGCGCTTGAAGCTGAAGGTGAAAACCAAGCTCGAATCCTTAATAGTATGACGGAGAATATGGCTGCAATCGGTTCGCTTGCTCAGGAAAAGACGGTAGAAATGAAGGAGTCAGATGCAAAGAATAAAAGCATAGCCGCTAAGCTGATAATTACGCGTAGTATGGCAAAGGAGCTTGGCCCTCTTGCTGATGAGTTCTACGCAAATTGTCGTGAGTTTACTCAAAGTGTTGAAACGATGGGCGCTGGAGTAAGCGCTTATGTCGAAATATGCCAGTATTATGGTGGGGAACGTTCTTTTGATTTTGAAAATGCCGTTAGTAGTCTTATCGACAACACTAATGAGGCCTTTAGTGAATGTAGAGATTTTGGAAACTCAGTCTCGGTAATTGGAAAAATGTCTAGGGATTTACGCGCCCCCGCTCATCGGATTCAAAAGAGTCTCGATTTATTCTGTAGCACTCAATCACAATTTAGTAAGTGGGTCGAAGAGCTTAAGCGTTTGGACACTGTTGAATAATCTAACCAAAAGAGCGTGTATCGACGCAGCCGATACACGCTCTTTCTACAAATGGATTTATGCAATAGGCTAGAGTCAACGCAGTCAGCACTCCCCTAGTCCCGCTTAAACAGGTCCCTCGTGTACACCTTGTCCGCCACGTCCGCGAGCTCGTCGCTCCAGCGGTTGGCCACGATCACATCGCAGCCGGCCTTGAAGGCCTCCAGGTCGTGCGTGACCTCGGAGCCGAAGAACTCCGGCGCGTCCAGCGTGGGCTCGTATACCACCACGGGCACGCCCTTGGCCTTCACGCGCTTCATGACGCCCTGGATGGAGCTCGCGCGGAAGTTGTCGGAGTTGGACTTCATCGTCAGGCGGTACACGCCCACGACCGGCTTCGGCTTACCCTCGTACACGCGGTCCCACACCATCTGCAGCACCTCGTCGGCGACGAAGTCCTTGCGGGTGCGGTTGGCGTCCACGATGGCCTCGATCAGGTTCTGCGGCACGTCCTTGTAGTTGGCCAGCAGCTGCTTGGTGTCCTTGGGCAGGCAGTAGCCGCCGTAGCCGAAGCTGGGGTTGTTGTAGTGGCTGCCGATGCGCGGCTCCAGGCACACGCCGTCGATGACGTCGCGGGTGTTGAGACCTCGCACCTCGCAGTAGGTGTCGAGCTCATTGAAGTAGGCCACGCGCAGCGCCAGGTAGGTGTTGGCGAAGAGCTTCACGGCCTCGGCCTCGGTGGTGCCCAGCACGAGCTCCGGGATACCTATAGTTCCATCGGAATTCACGCGCTCCAGCTCGGAGGGGTCCGCCCCTTGGGCAAGCAGGCGTGCGAAGCGCTCGGCAGCCGCGACGGCCTCGGCGTCATCTTTCGGCGCGCCCACCACGATGCGAGACGGATGCAGGTTGTCGTAGAGAGCCTTGCTCTCGCGCAGGAACTCGGGGCTGAAGAAGATCTTGCTGTCGCCCAGCCTCTCGCGCAGGCCGGCGGTGTAGCCCACGGGGATCGTCGACTTGATGACGATCCAGGCGTCCGGGTTCACCGAGCGCACGGCGGCGATGGCGGCCTCGACGGAGCTCGTGTCGAAGAAGTTCCTGTCCGAGTCGTAGTTGGTGGGCGTGGCGATGACAGCGTAGTCGGCGCCCGCATAGGCCTCGGCCACGTCGACGGTGGCGTGAAGGTCGAGCTCGCGCTCCCCCGCCTTGGCCTCCGCCAGGAAGCGCTCAATCTCGTCGTCCTGGATGGGCGATACGTAGTTGTTGATCTTCTCGACCTTCTCGGGCACGATGTCCAGCGCGTGCACCTCGTTATGCTGCGAGAGCAGGACGGCGAGGGACAGGCCGACGTAGCCGGTACCGGCGACAGCGATCTTCATGTCATTCTCCAATTGTCAAAGAACAGGTTAAAAATAGCCCCAACAGCTGTTGGGGCTTAATAGCTAGAGGCTCTTCCTCCACACCATCTTGTTCACGACGCCGGTGTAGCTCTGGATGATCTTGACCACCTTGGTGGACACGGTCTCGTCGGCGTAGTCGGGAACGGGCGCCTCGGGCAGCGACCCCTCAGCGTCGAGCTCGACGGCGGTGTGGACGGCCTGCAGCAGGCCGCGCTCGCTGATGCCAGCGAGCGTGAAGCACGCCTTATCCAGGGCCTCGGGGCGCTCGGTGGAGGTGCGGATGCACACCGCCGGGAACGGATGCCCGACGCTCGCGAAGAAGCTGGACTCCTCGGGCAGGGTGCCGGAGTCGGACACCACGGCGAAGGCGTTCATCTGCAGGCAGTTGTAGTCGTGGAATCCCATGGGCTCGTGCATGCGCACGCGCGGGTCGAGCTCGAAACCGGTGGCCTCCAGGCGCTTGCGGGAGCGCGGGTGGCAGGAGTACAGGATCGGCATGTCGTACTTTTCGGCCAGCGCGTTGATCGCGGTGAACAGGCTCGTGAAGTTGGCCTCGGTGTCGATGTTCTCCTCGCGGTGGGCGGACAGCAGCATGTAGCGCCTGGGCTCAAGGCCGAGCTCGGAGAGGATATCGGACGCCTCGATCTTGCCCAGGTTGGCGCGAAGGACCTCGGCCATGGGCGACCCCGTGACGTAGGTGCGCTCCGGGGCGCAGCCGGTGTCCTTGAGGTAGCGGCGGGCGTGCTCGGAGTAGGCCAGGTTGACGTCGGAGATCACGTCGACGATGCGGCGGTTGGTCTCCTCGGGCAGGCACTCGTCCTTGCAGCGGTTGCCCGCCTCCATGTGGAAGATGGGGATGTGGAGCCTCTTGGCCGCGATGGCCGACAGGCAGCTGTTGGTATCGCCCAGGATCAGCAGTGCGTCAGGCTGGACCTGCACCATCAGCTTGTACGAGGCCGCGATGATGTTGCCCACGGTCTCGCCCAGGTCGGCGCCCACGGCGTCGAGATAGACGTCCGGGTCGTCCAGCGACAGGTCGCGGAAGAAGATGCCGTTGAGGGTGTAGTCGTAGTTCTGACCGGTGTGCGCCAACAGGCAGTCGAAGTGGCGGCGACACTTCTTGATAACCTCGGACAGGCGAATGACCTCGGGGCGGGTTCCCACGATGATCAACAACTTTAGGCGGCCGTCATCTTTAAAGTGAATATTTACCGTGTTATCCATTCGAATCCTTTCTCTGAGGAAGCCAATTCAACAGAGCCGCGAAGGCAAGAGAATCATTGAACGCCGTTCGTCGACCCTTATCAGTACCTCGCCCTCTTCGATTTTGAGGCGACCGAGATGACGAGCCCGCGCTCGTACTCGTTCATCGAGAGCTTCCAACAAAGGAGCGAGTAGACGGCAGCCGTGAGGCAGCCCGCGAGAACCAACCCCGACCAGCCCCTGACGGGGAAGAGGCGGTCCAGGACAATGCTGACCCCGAGCGTGACCGCGGCAGGTAACAGCCAGCTCCCGAATGTGTCGGTGAAAAAGCGCTTGAGGTCAATCCCAAGGGAGTTCCTATAGATGACGTTCTGCCCGACGGTCCTCAAAAAGTAGGCGATGCAGATGGAGAGGCACCCACCAAGGGCGCCGAGGGGCACGGAGAGGATGAAACCGAGAACGACGTTGCAGACGGCCATGGCGAGGAATACGAATGCCTTTGCTCGCACCTGCCCCGCCGCAGTGATCGCCGTGACGCCGACGAGCTGCGGAAGCTCGACGAGGCTGGGGATGATGAGCAGGAGAGTACACAGCCAGAGGCCGTCGTACCCGTTGCCCACCCAACACTGGATGAACCAGCCGCCGAGACCGAAGAAGCAGACCTCGATGAAGCCGATGATATACAGTTGCACCCTACCGAAGCGGACCATGAGGGTCTGTAGGCCCTCACCAACGCCGATGACTGCGCGAGAGACCTTCGGCATGAACATGCCATTCAGGGCGCTCGCAACCGTGTAGACATAGCTCTCGAGCGACGAGGCGAGACCGAAAAGCGCGACCTCGGAAGTGGTGGCGGTGATGGCGATGATGGACGGCATGACCGCGAAGATGAACCGTTGGCAGACCTGGCCGACCATGACCCACACGGAGAAACCGACCACCTCGCGAGCGAGCCCCGAGTCCCAGCCGGCGAGGTCCGCCCTCGCCTTGGTGCCCCTATGGACGAGCACGAGTTTGGCGAGTGTGGTGACAACACTGACGGCGGCATTGACGATAACGAGCGATACAACCCCCCAGCCCATCAAGAGTGTCACGACGATGAGGAGCACCGTCAGCACCTTTTGGATGAGATTGCACGCGTTAAGGGCGACGAACCGTTCGTTGGCAGTGAGGATGCCGTTCAGGGGCGCGAACGGGAAGGAGAAGATGCTGTAGAACGCAACGATGACGAACAGCGTCTTGAAAACGGGCATCTGCTCTGGCGTGAGACCGGAGTAAAGACCATCGATATTGAAGAATACGACCACGAGAGCGACGGCGATGAGAAAGGTTATCGCGATATAGGTCTTATAAACAATGCCCAGGAACATCCCGACGGCATCCTCTTTGCCCTCCGCATAATACTTCGAGAGAAAGCGCGAGACGGAATCTCCGAGCCCGAAATCGAGCAGAAAGAAATTGACGACGGAGAGAGCGAGGGTGTAGAGACCGTAATCGTCCGCACCTATGCAAGAGATCATCCAAGGGGTGTAGATGAGCCCCGCAACAGTGTTGAAGGCAACGGCACCATAGGATAGAACGGCGCCGGCTTTGTATTGGTTAACTTTCACTGTTCTCTCTCCATTAATTCAGAAGGTTCGGCAGTTTGCTCTTCAATAGGCACTCTTCGTCCTATGCAGTAGAGAGGAAGCAAATAGAACCAGAGAACTATGGTCAGGTATTGACTCCAGTCACCGCGCTGTCCACTAATTACAACAAATACGGCAAAAATGAGGTAAGCGATAGTCCAGATGGACTGATCCTCACCCTCCTCCAATCGTTTGTAATAGCTCTCATCAAGAACGGTACAGACGATCCCCCAAATTAAAGGAGCCAAAAAAATACCGACAAGACCAAAAACAGCATATCCTTCTCCAAGGACGCTATTGCCAGCAGTTGAGTAACCCGTAGCAACCAAACCAGGATTAATCTGCTTAAGCACCTGCATGCTAAGCGGCTCTGGCTTAAATTCCCAAATCGATCGTGGAATAAAAGCAAATAAAGGCTTCAGATACACAACAGGATTAATCAAGTCGATGTGAGTACTAAGCAGTTCATTAAACCAGTGATAGCTAAAGCTAAAGTCAGTGCTTTCGAAAATATAATCAATATCAAAAATGGTTTTGAAGGAGATTGGCTCTCCCAGTCCAAAGCAACGAATGAAATTTAAAAATACCATTACAAAAAGTAAAGCAACGACACTGAATGCTGTATAAACAACTTGTTGGTGTATAGAAGTATGTCTTAGACTAAAAATGACAAGCATTGCAATGATAGAAATCAAAAAGAGTCGCGTAAAGCCAAATAATAGGGTTATAACGATGTATATCAAAAGAGATATAAGCGCACGTCTCTTGTCTTTTACATTATTTGCAGTAACCCACAGAGCCAAAACGCACGGGACGAGTAGGTGGATTGCAAAAGTGAACGAGGATCCAATTCCTTCCTCCCCCAAAGAAAGCTGCTTAGAGGTCATTTTTCCAGATAAAACTTGAGAGATACCCACTACACCAATTTGCGAGATTAGAAGCGCAACGCTAACGATAAGGAAAATCCAGAATAAAACCCAGGCAACGGATTTATTTGGAGCAATAATTTCAGTTTTTGATGGCCTTGGTATTCCGCTCCTTTTCAATCGACCAATTGTTTCCCCAACTGTGAAAGCAAGGATGCCAATAAAGGCATAAAGATCAATTGTCGAGGCATTTATATAGAGATGCTCGTCAACCGTAAGCGGATAGAGGACAAAAATCATGAAGTAGCAGAGCATCCAAACCGTAGAAGAGGATAGAAACCTGCCCCTACGATAGTTGGAAGCAAAATTAAATATAATAATTAATGTGATCAGCAGTTTCAAAGCTATGCCCTGTCGGTCTCAAGTCCGATACTCATTCGAGCAATGTCCGAATACAGGAAATGATTCTTCGAAATCTTTGCGACCTCGTTCATATCGCAAAGAACGTCGGGGCTTTTAATTCTCTCAATATCCGCCTTAAGGGACTCCGAGTCATCACCGCTTGTGAAAGCAACATTTCCGCCGCAATCAACATGCGTAGCACCATCCCAATACTTGATAAGCAAAGGCTTTTCCATAGCAACTGCCTGCTCCCAATAAACAGAGTGTCTACCGGGGAAGACTACAAGATTAGCCACCGCAAAGTAGTCGTATGAGTCCGAAGTATTCGCCCAAGGCACGTGGGTAATCCGCTTACAAGCGAGCCTTCTACCAAATTCTTCTCTGAGTGAAGGGGCAACAGGACCGAATACCAGCAGTTTCACATGGTCATTCATTTCAGCAACAGCGTCCATAAGTGCGAGAACCTGTCGCTTGGCCTCGTCAATCTTCCCTCCGGTTACTACTACGAAGTCGCCATCCACAAAGTTGAACTTTTTCTTCGTTTCTGCGACCTTCACATCATCGGTGGCGCGTCTGACCTCATCGTCATCCCCACCCATAATGAGAAGTGAGCATTTTTCCTTAGGCAAGCCGTAATTCTCGACCAGAAAGTCAACTCGAGCTGGAAGAACCCCCCAGAACCGCTCCGTATAAGGTTCAAGCAATTTCGCATAATAGCGCCACACAACCCGATGCAAAATATAGCGAGAAACAAAGTTAGTTGCGCTGTTCGAATAATCAGCATGGTTGTCCACATACAGAGTCGGTCGCACATTGCAGCCCTTGATGTAACAGACGACTGTTTTCGCATCACGAAACTGACAGCCGTGGAGAAAAATGATGTCAGGTTGGCGCTTCTCAAGCTCGGCGAGAAGCCCCGGATAAACCTTAAGCCTGTCATCAAGCCCCTTTTCATTCGCCGTTTCCATGCGAACCAGAAGAACATCTCCGTCGCATGAGCACCCAGCGGAGACATGCTCAAGCGCCCCGTTCTTGTCATGACGCCATGCCGGGGCAAGGATCGTAACGTCATATCCGAGTCGAGCGTGATATTTGGGCAGCAGATTGTCCTGATAGGCAAAACCTTCGGTATAAGGCCCGTTAAGCGCAATGTGCAGTATCTTTTTCATGAGTTGACCCTTCGTAAGTGCTGAATTTGACTCGAAGCAACATCGAACCCCTGCACCACGCGGGAGTCCCCGCGTCGCACGGTCTCGGCACACCCACCCGTGTCGTATGTCACCACAGGTGTCCCGCAGGCCTCGGCCTCAAGGTTCACCGTGGGGTAGTTGTCCTCCACCGTCGGGTTGAAAAACACGTCGGCGACCGTGTAAATGGTCGCAAGCTGCTGGGCGCAGTCAGTCCTAGTCATCAGAAGCACTCGACCCCCTCCCGCAAGGTTTACAACGGTTGCCCTAAGCGTCGACAGATCGGCGGGCACAACGTAAGCGGCGGCGGGGTCGGCTATCTCGGCGCACGCGGAATCCTCGGTCACCACTACGGGTGTCCCACAAGCCTGCGACTCGGCCACCGTCATGCCGAAAGTCTCCTCCACGCCAGGGTGCACGAACACATCGGCCGCACTGTAAGCCTCGGCCAGCTTCTCGGCACTCTCAGTCTTGGGAAGCGCCACGAGTCGCTTCGAGAGTTGCTTAATCTGCTTCCAGGAGAGCCCCACGAGCACGATTGCGTACCTCTCGGAATCCAGCTCTCCCGCCAGGCGCACGAAGTCGACCAGGCCCTTGCGCTCGGTCCAGGGACTCGCCACGCCGAGAATCATGAACCTGTCGCTTATGCCGTACCTCTCGCGGAAGTCGCTCGGGGTGGGCTTGAACACGCTCGTGTCGATGGTGTTGTGGCGCACCTCCACGGGGTACTTGGATAGGAAACTCTCCCTCACCAGGTTTGCGAGCCACTGCGAGGGCGTGATGAGCTTCATGCGCTCGGCAGGCACCAGGTTGAAGAGGCGCTTCTTCTGGTCGAAATTCCACGCGCATGATGCCTTGGAGTACGTCTTCGGGTAGGTGTCGAGTTGTGGGCAACACTCTTCGAAGTGCGCACAGTGGGTCTTCCACTGTGCGCACTTCACATATGTGAAGTACGCACAGTGGCCCGTGAACGCCCAGCAGTCGTGCAGGGTCCACTCGACTTTGCAATCATGGGCAGCGAGCCACTCGAACAGCATCTCGATGTTGACGTAGTAGCCGTGCAGGTTGTGCAGGTGCACGACGTCGGGGTTTATCTCATCAAGACGTTCAAGCAGGCGCTTCGTTGCAGCCTTGGAATGAAAGCCCGCTTTGCCGTCGAGACGCGTCTGCAGCGCATCAACCTTGACCTCGGCATCGGTGGCAAACCGAAGCTCGCGGTCGCCTTCCCCGGCGCGGCCGCGGCCCCAAAAGGCATAGGAGTCCTCGCCTGCGGCGAGGAGCTCCCGGTGTTCCTTCATCATAATGCCGCCCGTCGAGCCGTTCGGCACAGTGTTTATGTGAGCTACTACCGTCAAACCCTAGACCTCCTCAAAGTAGGTGTCGGGCTTCTCCGGGTCGAACATCTCGTTGCAGGTCATGACGGTCACGAGGTCCTCGGTGTCGGAGAGGTTGGTGATGGAGTGCGTCCAGCCGGGGACCATGTACACGGACTCGATCCTGTCGCCCGAGACCTCGAACTCCACGACCTCGCCCGTCGAGAGGTTGCGCTCTCGGATGAGCCCGTGGCCGGCCACCACGATGAACTGCTCCCATTTGCTGGCGTGCCAGTGGTTGCCCTTGGTGACGCCCGGCTTGGCGACGTTCACGGAGACCTGTCCGCAGCCGCGCGTATGCACGAGCTCCGTGAAGGAGCCGCGGGCGTCGCGGTTCATCTTGAAGGGGTGCTTGAACCCCTCCTCGGGCAGGTACGTGAGGTACAGCGAGAAGAGCTTCTTGGCAAAGGAGCCCTCGGGCATATCGGGCATGAGGAGCGTCTCGGGTTGGGCCTTGAACTCCTGGAGCAGGGAGACGATCTCCCCGAGCGTCACCCTGTGGACGACGGGCACATGGCAGTAGCGCCCCTCGGGGTCGGCGACCGCCTCGACACCCTCGAAACGGCAGCGCTGCTCCTTGCCTTCAAGAAGGTCGAGCATGCCCAGCACCAGGTCGTCGATGTAGAGGAGCTCGAGCTCCACGGAGGGGTCGCTCACCGTGTAGGGTTGGTCGTTGGCAACTGCCCAGCAGAAGGTGGAGACGGCCGAGTTGTAGTTGGGGCGGGAGTGGCCCATGAGGTTGGGGAAGCGGTAGACGGCCACCTTGGCGCCAGTCTGCTCGCCGTACCCGAAGAATAGCTCCTCGCCCGCAAGCTTGGAGCGGCCGTACTCGGAGTCGCCGAAGCGGCCGGCGAGCGTCGCCTGCACCGAGGAGGCGAGCATGACGGGGCACGCTTTGCCCGCCGCCTTGAGGGCGTCGAGCAGCCGCGAGGCGAAGCCGAAGTTGCCGGCCATGAAGTCGGCCGGGTTCTTGGGGCGGTTGACGCCCGCGAGGTTGAACACGAAGTCCGCCTTGGAGCACCACTCGGCGAGCTCCTCGGAAGTTGACTCCATGTCGTACTCGAAGACCTCGCCCACCTGAAGGCCCGGGCGTGTGCGGTCCCTGCCCTGGCTGACGTTCCTCAGCGCGCGGCACAGGGCCGTGCCCACCATGCCCTTCGCGCCGGTCACCAGGATGTCCATTACTGCACCGCCTCGTGCTCGCGGCCCTCCAGGGCCAGCTGCACGTACTCGGCGGTCTTGATCTTGGCGATGGTGCCGGCCACGTCGAGCCTCTCGGTGTTGTGGGAGGTGTAGGACTCGTCTGCCTGGGTCTCCACCTCGCCGTCCACGACAAACTTGTCGTAGTTCAGGTCGCGCGAGTCGCAGGCCACGCGGTAGTAGCCGCCCATGTCCTCGGCCCGCAGGCGCTCCTCGCGGGTCATGAGGGTCTCGAAGAGCTTCTCGCCGTGGCGGGTGCCGATCACCTGGGTGCCCACGCGGCCGAAGACCTCCTGCACGGCCTCGGCGAGGTCGCCAATGGTGGAGGCGGGGGCCTTCTGGATGAACAGGTCGCCGGGGTTGGCGTGCTCGAAGGCGAACTGCACCAGGTCCACGGCCTCGTCGAGGTTCATGAGGAAGCGGGTCATGTTGGGGTCGGTGACCGTGAGCGGCTCGCCCTTGCGGATGCGGTCGATGAACAGCGGGATGACGCTGCCGCGCGAGCACATGACGTTGCCGTAGCGGGTGCAGCAGATGGTGGTGCGGCCGGCGCCGTTGCGGGCGTTGGCGTAGATGATGGACTCCATCATGGCCTTGGACTTGCCCATGGCGTTGATGGGGTATGCGGCCTTGTCGGTGGACAGGCACACGACGCGGTCGACGCCCTCCTCGATCGCGGCGTGGAGCACGTTGTCCGTGCCGATGACGTTGGTGCGCACGGCCTCCATGGGGAAGAACTCGCAGGAGGGCACCTGCTTGAGGGCGGCGGCGTGGAAGATGTAGTCCACGCCGTGCATGGCGTCGCGCACGCTCTGGGCGTTGCGGACGTCGCCGATGAAGAAGCGCACCTTGGAGGCGAGCTCGGGCGACCTCTCCTGCAGGCGGTGGCGCATGTCGTCCTGCTTCTTCTCGTCGCGGGAGAAGATGCGGATCTCGGCCAGGTCGGTGTTCATGAAGTGCTTGAGCACGGTGTTGCCGAACGAGCCGGTGCCGCCCGTGATCATGAGGGTCTTGCCAGTGAACGTACCGCCGCAGTTATTCATTTTTTCCATCCTTCATAGTCTGAAGCTCCTTCTCGAGAATCGTGTAGAAGCTGTCTTTTGCAAAATGCTCTTCGTAATATCGCCTGCCGCGCTTACCCATCTCTTCGCGCTGGCTGGGCGTCATATCGGCAAACTGCCTACAAATAGAGGCAAGACCCTCTGGATCCTCCGGATCGCAGCACAGACCACATCCAGCCTCTTCAATTACATGACGGGCCTCGCCGGTCACAGTGCCCAAAATGGGCCTTCCTGCTGCCATATAGGAAGTAACTTTTCTGGGAAGCGTATAACCAAGAATTGAATTGTTAGCAAAAGTAGCAACCATCGCGTCGCTTGAGCCGTAGAACGACGGCATTTCAGCCAACGGATGGCGACCATGAAATTCAACGCAAGAAGCTCCGATTTCACTCTTATATTTCTTAAGAGTCTCAAGTTCAGATCCCGAACCCACAACGTGCAGCGCAAATCTCGGGTCACCTTCAAGATAGTGACCGGCTTCTACAAACGTATTGACAGCCTGAGCAATACCGACGTTGCCGGCAAACGTTAGATTTACTTTTTCGGAATCATACTCTGAACGCTTAGGAGCATCTTCATTGAAGATATCCTCTGCATATTGCGGAAGATAGACTGTATCACGATTCATTTTTAGAACGGACTTAAAGTAGTCGCTAAAGTTTCTCGACGTAACAGCCAAAACGGTGGCAGCGTTGTAAATCTTGCGAGAAACCCGTGCATAGCCTTTAAAAATGAGGGACGTACGCTTGATGTTGCCAACAGTCAGACTTTCGGGCCAGAGATCTTGACACCACAAAAGAACAGGCACGTTATGCCTTTCGCCGTATGCAAGAGCGGGTCTTGCCATCATAACGGGTGAAGTCTGGAACGAAAGAACAACATCATACTCAGTATTCATCCTAAGAGCTTCTTTAGTAGCCCTAGAGCTAAAGCTGTAGTAATTGATCACTCGCTGCCAAATTTCACGTCCACGAGGAATGATTTCAACACGTCTAATATGAACGCCGTTGCGCTCCTGACTGCCGCGAGCACCGCGCTCATAACCAGGATAGATATCGCCATCAGGATAATTTGGGGTGCCAGTGAGTACCGTAACCTCATGGCCCATGGCGGCAAGTCCCTCACAGACATCGGCAATTGCAAACGGCTCAGGCCAATAATGCTGGCTAACGGCCAAAACGCGCAGGGGGCGCTCGGTCTTAAATGAGGGGCCAGCAGACACCTTATCGACATCGACCGCACCAACAAGTGCAGATGCAATTTCGTCCTTTGTATAATCCTCGGACTCGTCAACTTCATTGATGGGAACAACTTCGTTTTCACCGGTCTCGGGATCAAATCTCCTACGCACAACAGGAACGAACATCTGCAGATACACGCCCAAAAGAATGGCGAGCGCGGCCAAGACAACAAAGATAAGCAGCTTCCAGATGAGCGGGACCTGGGTAATGATGAATGCAAACATACACAGCAAGGCAGTAATGGCATAAATAATTGCAACTAGAGCCTTTTGCCCAAAGCCACGTTTGAGAAGTCGGTGGTGAATATGCCCCTTATCGGGCGTACCGATACTAACTCCGACTCGAGAGCGACGAACAATTGCAGCAAAGGTATCCAGAATGGGGACACCGACCATAACAATCGGAGCAAGGATCATCGAGAGGGAAGTATGGCCCGTATTAAGCAACATGACGGCCAAACCCAGGGAGAATCCAAGAAGTAGCGAACCCGAATCTCCAAGGAAAATTTTTGCAGGGTTAAAATTCCAGCGTAAAAAGCCAAGCGTTGCGCCGAAGAGGGCGACAGCTAAGGCGGCGGTTTCAAAACGGAAGGTCAAAACCGATAAAGCAAACAGTGCAGCACTACAAACAGCAGTAATACCTGACGCGAGGCCATCAACGCCATCAATTAAGTTAATGATATTGGCAAAGGAGACCAGAAAAATAACCGTGAGAGGATAGGAAAAGATACCAAGATCGAGATAGCCATCGGATAGTGGACTTGCAATTTCGCCAACGACAACGCCAGATGCAACCGCAATGCAAGCGGCAACAATCTGCCAGAAAAACTTATTGAGAGCAGTAAGTTGAATTGCGTCGTCGACAACGCCAACGGTAAACATTGCCGCTATAGCCACAGCAACTCCCAAAGGATTTACCCCATTGGAAGACAAAACTTGAATTGCAGAAGGCATACCAAGAGAAGGAGCAGCCAAGACCCAAATAAGGAAGGAAACTGCCAAGCCAAGCATTACAGCAATGCCGCCCATTCGCGGAGTGGGCTTGGTATTTACACGACGTCGGCTCGGATAATCAATCGAGCCGACCCTCCATGCAATCTTTGACGCAAGTGGCACCGTAAACAACGTCACCACCAGAGCGGTAATAAACAGCAATAGTGCAGCAGTTTTGATTTCGTCCATTAAATACATTCTCTCTTAGCCTACGTCCCCGCCCCCGGGGATCCTCCCTGTCCCGTTAAACAGTCGCCCGCACTTAGGCGATCGCCTTTTTAAGGTTTCGCATTGCGCGCTGCTCGGCAGAAAGCACGGCAAGGCCAACGCGCGTAGTCACGCGTCGGCCGCACAGGTCGAGCTCCAAATAAGCAGTGCTCTTGCGTCTGTTAATGGATTTGATAAGGCCTTCGTGGCCCAGCAGCGGACCTGCCGTCACTACGACCTGGTCGCCGTCTTTTAAGGCCTCGCTCATGGGCACTACGCGGTCTCCCGCATGAGTAAAGCGGCCAATAAGCTGGACCTCTTCTTTTGCCAGCGGCACAAACTGACCGTCCTGGGATAGCACCCGGGCAAAGTCGTCCATGCGCAGCAGATACTGTTGCACGGTGCGGGGATCTGCCGTGTCGCAGATAAGGTAACCGGGAAAGAGCGGCTTGGTCGTATTGACCCATTCGCCGTGTACTTTGATCTCGGTTTGAAATTGGGGATAAAAGAGCTCCTGCATGGCGCCAGCCGGCACCATGCGCTCAATGCGCTCGCGCATTACATTTTCGCGACCATTAATGACCTGGATCACATACCACACGAGCACCACCCCCTTGCTGTCTTACGTGTGGCTCACGGGGTTTAGGTATGGCTTCGCCAGGGCGCTTGTGCGCGAAGGCGCTCCATATTCAAACCCTGAGCCCAGTTAGACAAGCGCGTGGCTCTGCCCCACCGTGAACGGTATGTATAAGTGCAGTTGCTAGAGTCGCGGACGTGTATCGCAAAATGACCGCGACCCCAGCTGGCTGCGTGCGATCCAGTCAAGCGGGAACAAAACTGGATCGCACGCAAACAGCTGTAGGGCTGCTGCGATGAGTCATGGAATATCGAATCGAAAGAACAGCTTGTCCGTATACAAAAACAAAGCTTTTCGATGCGAAACGCATGACGACTATTGGAGCTCGTGGTTTTTCTGGCACCGCCGTTACAGCCGGATGCTGATCGACCCCGTGCTTTGCGGCTTGCTGGAGCCGTGAGCACAGTTGAACCCATGTAACGTTATTTATCCTAGCACAGCAGATAGCCCATACGTTTTGGGGTGTTTTGAGCAACATATTGGTTACTTGCCGTGGTTATGGGGGATATTGTGTCGCCTTGCACACATTGCCGCAGGTTTATGGGGGTGTGTGGGTTGGCGATCACTGCCTGAGCTGTATTGCTGGCGGCGTGAATTGCTCAAACTATTATGTTTGGCTAACAAACTTTGTACAAAACGGGGAGGTAATTGCGCAACTTTTTACAGGTTGATGCGAGCGTCACTTTGGTTTGCAGTGTGGACACGTATGGAAAAAGGCCTTCAGTTTCCCGAAGACCTTTGCATTCACGATGGTGGAGACGAGGGGGATCGAACCCCTGACCTCTTGACTGCCAGTCAAGCGCTCTCCCAGCTGAGCTACGCCCCCGTGACGAGGCAGTACTATAGGGGAAGATCCTTGGTTGTGCAAGAAGTTTTTTGGATTGATCTTCTTACTTACGGGTTTTCCTGGGACGGGGCTGAATTAGCTGGTTTTGGCTTAGCCAAAACCAGCTAATTAACCCACCGTCCCGATAAAACCCTCACGCGGCGATTGCCTGCTCGCCCGCCGTCCCGATAAAACCCTCACGCGGGGATTGCCTACTCGCCCACCGTCCCGATAAAACCCTCACGGTATAAATAACCGATCGCGATGCCTTGGTGGACTTGGATCTTGGCCGTTTTCCTTACGACATTAGAGATGCCCGTGTCAGCTAACAGGCCTAGAGGGCTGTGATCTAGTTCCCACTCTAGGCCGTGTTCGCTTACTACTGTCCTAGGGGCTATGGCGATGATGGAGAAAGTCTTGCCCTCGGCACCCTCGATGGTCCACGACTCGCCTGTGTGAAGGATGCGGGCAATCACCTTGTCCTCGGCAATCCAAATGGGGGCATCATCGTAGCCTGCCAGTAGCCCTAACACAGACAGGGCCATGTCCGGGCGACCGCCGGTGGCGCAGGTCGCAACCACTTCGGCACCCGGCCAGCGACGGCGGACCGAATCGAGCGCCAGCGCCAGATCGGTATAGTCCTTGTAGGGGTCATGGCGCTCA
This sequence comes from Collinsella sp. HCP28S3_B9, assembly GCF_052066095.1. NCBI lineage: Bacteria > Bacillati > Actinomycetota > Coriobacteriia > Coriobacteriales > Coriobacteriaceae > Collinsella > Collinsella sp. HCP28S3_B9. The sequence goes on along the minus strand of NZ_JBQHST010000007.1, from coordinate 51,771 downwards.
ACCTCAAAGGCCTCGGCGGCATCCACCAACGCGCGACCGGTGTCGCTCACCGTGTCGGCATCTCCTACATACACGTCGCAACCCAGGTCAGCGCCTAGCAGCGCGTCGAGCCCGCGGTCCACGGCGACAACGTGGTCGCACTCCCCCGCTAGTCGACGCAACAGATCCGCGCTCGCCACCACCGGCGAGCCGCAAACAACTAATACTTTGCAAGCCACGGCCCTCGCCTAGCCCTCAAACGAAAGCACGCGGGCCAGATCCAGGTCCTCATAGCTGTCGATAAAGATGTCGCAGTTGTCGCGAACCTCGTCGCGCTCCATACGGCCGTGCGGGTCATAGATGCCCACGCGCTTAAAGCCTGCAGTGCCAGAGCTCTTAAGGCCAAAGACGGCGTCCTCAAACACCCACGCGCGCTCAAACTGGTGACCGCGGCGCTCTTCCAGGCGGCGCAGCGCCAGCTCGTACACGTCGGAGAATTGCTTGGAACGGCCCGCCTCGCCCGTCGTGGTAATAAACTCCATGTAGGAGTCGAGCCCCGCACCCGCGAGTGCGGACTGCACCAGCTCGGCCGGCGTGGACGTGGCCACGCACATAGCAATGCCGGCCAATTTCGCCTGCTCCAAAAACGCCAGGAGCCCCTCGCGCGGCGGCACCTTGGAGTAGCCATCGATCAGGATGTCGCTCAGCTCGCGATACAGCTCCTCGCCATTTTCGCCAATGCCCCACGTGTCGTGGTAGGCCTGGCACTCGTCCTCGAGCGACAAATGCTCAAACTGGGCAAAATCGTCAATCGTTACATCAATGCCGTGACGCCGCAATAGTTCGGGCGACGCATAGTCCCAAACGGGGGTGCTATTTACCAGTGTGCCGTCGCAATCAAAAATAAAAGCAACATTAGAGGCGGCTGTGTGGTTCATTCGCAAACCTTTCGATGTCAAATGGTAAACAACCTGCTAAAAACGTTTTACCAAACGTAAATCTAAATAACTTGAAAACCCTAATTGGTAAAACTGTCAAGAGTTTTACCATCGCAATTCTGTCAGTGGCATAAACATGGCGCTCACCGATTAAACGCCACCGTAAATCCACTTTCGTCCATAAAAGTAACGGACTGGTGTTATTGTGGTTTTTGCCGAAAGTTCCACCGAGCACGCGAGGTGGGACGAATCATAGAGCTATCGCCGTCCCTTCGATTCGTGCAGCCTTGGACCTTTCGCATCTAGTCACCAAGGCAACACGCTGCCGCGTCATGATGGGATCAAACGTGAGCGATACAAAGCTAAAGCCAGCAACCAAAAAGCCCGCTACCCGTAAAGCCGCCCCGCACGCACCGGAGCTCACCAAGGACGATGTCTATCTGTTTGGCATTGGAATGTGGGAGCGCAGCTGGGAAAAGATGGGCGCGCATCCCGACACGCAGCAGCGCACGCGCGGCTGGCGTTTTTGCGTATGGGCGCCCGACGTTAAGAGCGTCCACGTTATCGGTGAATTTAACAATTGGGACGAACAAGCCAATCCGCTGGTGCCCGTACACACGAGCGCTATCTGGGAAGGCTTTATTCCTGGCGCCGAGCAGGGCCAGCTCTATAAATACCTCATCGAGACCAACGAGGGCGAAAAGCTCTACAAGGCCGATCCGTACGCCTTTAAGGCCGAGTGCCCTCCGGGAACGGCGAGCGTGCTGTGGACCCTCGATGGCTACCAGTGGAACGACGCCGCGTGGCTCAAGCGCCGCGCCGGCCACAACCACATGTCGCAGCCGCTCAACATCTACGAGGTGCATATTGGCTCGTGGAAGCGCCACGGAGACGAGCCACAGGGCGAGCCGGACGAGTACGGCAACTACCCCGGTCCTATGGACCCCTTCCCTGCGCAGCGCGGCGAGTTTTACACCTACGACGACCTGTCGGTGGAGCTCGTGGACTACGTGCGCGATATGGGCTACACGCATATCGAGGTCATGCCGCTTATGGAGCACCCCTTCGATGGCTCCTGGGGCTACCAGACGACCGGCTACTTTGCCGCCACGTCACGCTACGGCAACCCGCAGCAGCTCATGCACTTTATCGATGCGTGCCACGAGGCGGGCATCGGCGTGATCATGGACTGGGTGCCCGGCGGTTTTTGCGCCGACTCCCACGGCCTTGCCACCTTTAACGGCCACATGCTGTTTGAGCACGAGATTCACCCCAACTGGGGCACGCACAAGTTTGACTTCGCCCGCGGCGAGGTCCGCTCCTTCTTGGTCTCCAACGTGCTGTACTGGATCGAGAACTTCCATGTGGACGGCATTCGTATGGACGGCGTGTCCAGCATGCTGTACCTCAACTTTGGCATTGACGATCCTGGCCAAAAGAAGTTCAACAAGTACGGTACCGAGGAGGACCTGGACGCCAGCGCGTTTATCCGTCAGGTCAACTGCGCTGTTGAGGCGCACTACCCCGACGTGATGATGATGGCCGAGGAGTCCACCGCGTGGCCGCTTGTGACCTATCCGCCGCAGGACGGCGGCCTGGGCTTCCACTACAAGTGGGACATGGGCTGGATGAACGACACCCTGCACTACATGCAGACCGATTTTCCGTGGCGCCCCGGCAACCATGGCTTGCTCACGTTCTCCATCATGTACGCCTTTACCGAGAACTTTATCTGCCCGCTGAGCCATGACGAGGTCGTGCACGGCAAGTGCTCGCTCATCGGCCGCATGCCGGGTGACTGGTGGCGCCAGTTTGCCGGCCTGCGCACGCTCGCCTTCTACCAGATGACGCACCCCGGTGCCAAGCTCAACTTTATGGGCAACGAGATCGGCCAGTTTATCGAGTGGCGCTACTACGAATCTATTCAGTGGTTCTTGACCGAGCAGTATGAGACCCATGCACACCATCAGGCGTTCATTAAGGCGCTCAACCACCTGTATACCGCCGAGCCCGCCCTGTACGAGCGCGGCTACAACGACGACGGCTTTACCTGGATTGACGCGGACAACTCCAAGCAGTCCATCGTGAGCTTTGTGCGTCAGGGCGAGGACGTCGATGACGACCTCGTGATCCTGATCAACTTTGACCCGGCGGCCTACGAGAGCTTCCGTGTGGGCGTGCCGCGTGAGGGCGACTGGGAGGTCATCTTTGACTCCGACCGTCCCGAGTTTGGCGGCAGCGGCTATGCTGGCGAGGAGCCCTACACCTGCTCGAGCGAGCCCTATCCCTGGAACGGGCAGATGGACTCCATCGAGATTAAGGTGCCCAGCCTGGCAGGCGTGGTGCTTAAGCGTCGCGGCCCCAGCAGCTATAAGCCGCCCGTGGTCGAGGCCCCCAAGGCCGCGCCCAAAAAGCGCACGTCCACGGTAAGGCCCAAGCCAGCGGCCGCCAAGAAGGCTCCGGCTAAGGCGAAGGCTACGACGACCAAGGCCAAGGCTAAGGCCGCCGCAAAGCCCGCTGCCAAGGCTACCGCGACCAAGAAGCCGGCTGCCAAAAAGGCCGCTACCAAAGCCAAGCCTGCTTCTGTTTAGTCGTCACCTAAGGATGCGTAACAAAGCCGTTACAGCTGTAATTACCCGTCCCAGCGGGGCGTAGGATACAAGTCACAACCGTTCCGGGAGAAACATCCCCGGGGGAAAGGAACGTATGAATAAGATCTTCGACAACAAGCAGGAGTTTACCGAGCTCTATCGCGATGCCGTCATGAGCATTAGCGGCAAGAGCGTCGAGGCCGCCAGCGACCTGGATCGCTTTAACGCCTTGGCCAAGCTCGTGGCCGAAAAGGCCCGCACCGTTGCCACCAAGAGCGACGCCCATGCGGCAGCCGAGGGCAAGAAGCGCGTGTACTACTTCTCGATCGAGTTTTTGATTGGCCGCCTGCTCGACAACTACCTGCTCAACTTTGGCGTGCGCGACATGGTCGCCGAGGCGCTCGACGATATGGGCCTTGACCTGTCCGTCATCGAGAGCCAGGAGCCCGATCCGGCGCTGGGCAACGGTGGCCTGGGTCGTCTGGCCGCATGCTTCCTGGATTCCATGGCAGCCGAGGGCATTGCCGGCTACGGCAACGGCATGCGCTACCGCTACGGCCTGTTTAAACAGGAGATCGTCAACGGCAGCCAGGTCGAAACCACCGACGAGTGGCTCACCAACGGCTATCCCTGGGAGGTCCGTCGTCAGGACAAGGCCGTGACCATTAAGTTTGGTGGCCGCGTCGAGGGCTTTGAGGAGAACGGCCGCACGTTCTATCGAACCGTGGACACGCAGGACATCCTGGCCGTCCCTTATGACATCCCCGTGGTGGGCTATGCCGGCGAGACCGTCAACAAGCTGCGCGTCTGGGCCGCTGAGCCGGTCGAGGAGCACTTCGATCTGGAGGCCTTCAACCGCGGCGACTACGCCCTGGCCGACGCCGAGCGCGCCGAGGCCGAGGCCATCAGCGCCATCCTCTACCCCAACGACGCCGGCGAGCACGGCCGTCTGCTGCGACTGAAGCAGGAATACCTGTTTGTCTCGGCCGGTATCTATAGCCTGCTCGACACCTTTGAGAAGGAACACGGCGCGAACTGGGAGCTGCTGCCGCAGTTTGTGGCCATCCACACCAACGATACGCACCCCGCCATGTGCGGCCCCGAGCTCATGCGCATCCTCATCGACGAGAAGAAGCTCGAGTGGGATGACGCCTGGAACATCGTGACGCAGGTCGTGAGTTACACCAACCACACCATCCTGCCCGAGGCCCTGGAGAAGTGGCCCATCGGCACGTTCTCCAAGCTCCTCCCCCGTGTGTACCAGATCATCGACGAAATCAGCCGTCGTTGGCATGAGTCGTTCGATACGACGCAGGAGGGCTGGCAGGAGCGTCTGCGCCAGACCGCCATCCTATGGGACGGCGAGGTTCGCATGGCCAACCTGTCCGTGATCTGCAGCCACAGCGTCAACGGCGTGGCCAAGATTCACTCCGATATCATCAAGAACAATGTGCTCAAGGACTTCTATGCCCTGACGCCCGAGAAGTTCAACAACAAGACCAACGGCATCTCGCACCGTCGCTTCTTTGCCGAGGCCAACCCCACCTACGCCAAGCTCGTGACCGAGGCCATTGGCGACGGCTGGCTGAAGGACGCCTTTGAGCTTGAGAAACTTAAAGGTTTTCAGAACGACACCGAGTTCCTGAAGGCCGTGGGTGCCTCCAAGCGCACCAATAAGGAGCGTCTTGCCGCCTACGTTAAGGCAGAGACCGGTCTGGTTATTGACCCCAACACCGTCTTTGATGTTCAGGTAAAGCGTTTTCATGCCTACAAGCGCCAGCTCATGAACATCATGAAGGTGATGGACATCTACAACCGTCGCATCGCCAATCCCAACTTCCACGTAACACCGACAACCTTTATCTTTAGCGGCAAGGCTGCCTCGAGCTACACCTTTGCCAAGGAGACCATCCGCCTGATCAACTCGGTGGCCGAGGTCATCAACAACGACCCGCGCGTCAACGAAGTCATGAAGGTCTGCTTTATCCCCAACTTCCGCGTGAGCAACGCCCAGCTCATCTACCCTGCCGCCGAGATTTCGGAGCAGATTTCCACAGCTGGCAAGGAGGCCTCGGGCACGTCCAACATGAAGCTCATGATGAACGGCGCCATTACGCTGGGCACCCTCGACGGTGCCAACATCGAAATCGCCGATTTGGCCGGCCGCGAGAACGAGGCGATCTTTGGCCTGACCGCTCCCGAGGTCGAGCAGCTCTGGGCATCGAACAGCTACTTTGCGTGGGATACGCTCAACAATGATCGCGAACGTCTGGGCCGCGTGATGGATGAACTCAAGGACAACACGTTTGCCGGCCTTTCGGGCAACTTTGAGAGCATCTACAACGAGCTTATGAACAACAACGACCCCGACCTGGTCATGGCAGACTTCCGCAGCTACGTGGATGCATGGGAGAAGCTCACGGGCAGCTATGGCGACCAGGAGACCTGGAACCGCAAGGCGCTGCTCAACACCGCCTCGAGCGGCTGGTTCTCGAGCGACCGCACCATTCGCGAGTACCGCGACGAGATCTGGCACGCTTAAAGGCCGCGAGTTCCCTTTGCCGCACGGCATTACTCGACGGGCGCGACCGAGCGCCACGCCCGTCGCTAATGGGTTTAGGAACATCGATGACAGAAGGAGAAACCGATGAGTAAGAAAGAATGCATCGCGATGCTCCTCGCAGGAGGACAGGGCAGTCGATTGGGGGCACTCACCCAAAAGATCGCTAAGCCGGCGGTTAGCTTTGGTGGCAAGTTCCGCATTATCGACTTTTCGCTGTCTAACTGCTCCAATTCGGGCATCGACACGGTGGGCGTTCTGACGCAGTATCGTCCCTATCTGCTGCATGCCTACGTGGGCTCTGGCGAGGCGTGGGATCTGGACAGCCGCGACGGTGGCGTGTCGATCCTGCCGCCGTACGAAACGCAAACCGGTGGCGCATGGTATGCGGGCACGGCCGACGCCATCACGCAGAACCTCAACTACATCAAGTCCAACGACCCCAAGTACGTCCTGATTCTTTCGGGCGATCATCTGTATCGCATGGACTACCGCAAGATGCTCAAGACGCACATTGAGAACAACGCCGACCTCACGGTGAGCGTTATGCCCGTGCCGTGGGAGGAGGCCAGCCGCTTTGGCATCCTGACCACCGACCCCGAGGACGGCCGCATCACCAAGTTCACGGAGAAGCCCGAGAAGCCCGATTCGAACCTCGCGTCCATGGGCATCTACATCTTCTCGGCCGACGTGCTGATCAAGGCGCTCGAGGAGGACGCTCTGGACCAGCGCTCGAGCCACGACTTTGGCAAGGACATCATCCCCAAGCTGCTCGGCGAGGACAAGCGCCTGTACAGCTACGAGTTCCACGGCTTTTGGAAGGATGTTGGCACCATCGCCAGCTTCCACGAGACCTCGATGGACCTGCTGGGCAACAACCCCGAGTTCGATCTGTTTGACAAGAGCTTCCCCATCATGTCCAACATCACCACGCGTCCGCCGCACTACATTGGGCAGGACGGTCGCCTGGACGACTGCCTGGTCTCCAATGGCTGCAAGATCTACGGCACCGCTCGCCACTCGATCCTTTCGACCGATGTCATCATCGAGGAGCGCGCCGTGGTCGAGGACTCCGTGCTGCTGCCGGGTGCGCACGTTAAGAGCGGCGCGCACATTTGCCGCGCTATTTTGGGCGAGAACTCCACGGTCGAAGAGGGCGTGAAGCTCGGCTCTGTCGATACCACCAAGGATACGGCCGTCGTTGGAAATGACGTCGTTGTCGGGAAGGGGGAATGATCCGATGATCAATCGCAAGGCCATCGGCTATATCACCGCTAACTACTCTTCGACCTACGGCAGCGTGCTGCTCAAGGATCGCCCCATCGCGTCCGTTCCGTTTTTGGGCCGCTACCGCCTGATCGACTTTCCGCTGTCCAACATGATGAATGCCGGCATTAAGACCGTCGGCGTTGTCATGCCGGGCAACTACCGCTCGCTGATCGACCACGTGGGCTCGGGCAAGGACTGGGGCCTGGACCGCAAGAACGGCGGCCTGTTCATGGTGCCCGGCAACGCGTATGGCACCACCAAGGGCGGCATGCGCTTCTTGCTCCGCGACATCATCTCCAACAAGACGCTGTTCCAGCGCTCGGACAAGCCCTATGTTGTGATGATGGGCACCAACGTCATCTTTAACATGGACCTCAACACCATCATCGAGGCGCACGAGAAATCCGGTGCCCAGATGACCGTGGTGTACTGCAAGGCCACGCACAACGTCGAAGACGAGACCAAGCTCGATATCAACGAGAACGGCCGCCTGACGGGCGTAAGCGCCGGCGTCGCGTACGGCGACAACGCCTCTATGGACTGCTGCATCGTCAACCGCGAGACGCTGCTCGAGATTATCGACCACTACCAAGCCGCCGACTATCTGGACCTGCTCGAGGCGCTCCAGGGCGACTTTGGCAACATCGACGTGTGCAGCTACAAGTACAAGGGCGAGGTCGTGGGCGTGTTTAGCGAGAAGTCGCTGTATCGTCGCAGCATGGACCTGCTCGACCAGACCGTGGCCGATCAGCTCTTTGACCCCGAGCGCCCGATCCTGACCAAGGCCCACGACGTGCCGCCTTCGCGTTACGCGACCGGCAGCCACGCCTGCAACTCGATCATCTCGGCCGGCTGCATCATCAAGGGCACCGTGCGCAACTCGATCCTGTCGCGCGGCGTTGTGATCGAGGAAGGCGCCTCGGTGACCAACTCGATCATCAACCAGAGCTGCATCATCAAGAGCGGCGCCCGTGTTGAGAACGCCATCCTGGACAAGAACAACGTGGTTCCCACCAACACCGAGCTTCGCGGTACGCCCGAGAATATCCTGGTGCTGGGCAAGGCTCCGTTAACTTCCGATACCACCATCGCTCGTTAACGTTGGCACCACATAATCGCACGTAACTTGTAGAATAGTCGCCCGGTTAGCGCCAGGCGGCTATTCTCGAATTGCAACATGGGAGACATAATGGCACAAACCAGCAAAAAGATGCAGATCGTGTTTGCCTCGGCCGAGTGCGCACCGTTTGTTAAGACCGGTGGCTTGGGTGACGTGGCGGGCTCGCTGCCTGCGGCACTCGTGCGCGCTGGCGCCGAAGTCATTGTGATGGTGCCCAAGTACGCCACCATCAAGGACGAGTACAAGGCGCAGATGGAGCACTTTGCCGACTTTTACGTGAGCCTGAGCTGGCGCAACGAGTACTGCGGGTTGGAGAAGCTCGAGCACGACGGCGTCACCTATATGTTCGTGGACAACGAGCACTACTTTGCGCGCGACTATCCCTACGGCTTCTTTGACGATGGCGAGCGCTTCGCGTTTTTCTCCAAGGCCATCACCGAGAGCCTGCAGCACCTGCCCGAAGGCTTTGAGTGCGACATCCTGCACTGCAACGACTGGCAGACGGCGCTGGCGCCCGTGTTCTTGCGAGAGTTCTACCAAGGCCTGCCGCTGTACGACCGCGTCAAGACCGTGTTCTCGATCCACAATGTGGCGTTCCAGGGCCAGTTTAGCGACACCGTGATGGAAGACATACTGGGTATGGCGCATATTCCGGCAGCCGCCACGCAGTTGCGCTGTGACGCCTGCAGCATTAACTATATGCTGGGCGCGCTGCACTATGCCGATGCCATCACCACGGTGAGCCCCACCTATGCGAGCGAGATCCAGACGCCCGAGTTTGGCGAGGGCCTGGACGGCGTGCTGCGCGAGCGTTCGTACGCTCTGCAGGGTATCCTCAACGGCATTGACGTTGTGGGTTTTGATCCGGCGACCGACAAGTGCATTGCCGCCAACTACACGGTTGATGACCGTGCGGGGAAGGCCGTATGCAAGGCCAAGCTGCAGGAGGAGTTGGGGCTCGAGATTCGCGACGACCGCCCGCTTATGGTGATGGTCACGCGCCTGACGCGACAGAAGGGCATGGACCTGGTCATGTACGCGCTCGACCGCATCCTGTCCGGTGGCGTTCAGGTGGCCGTGCTGGGTACCGGCGACCGCGACTACGAGGACGGCCTGCGCTACTTCCAGGGCAAATACCCCGGCACCATGGCGGCGCGTATCGAGTTTGATCCGGCACTTTCGCAGCGCATGTACGCCGCCGCCGATATGTTCCTGATGCCTTCGAAGTTTGAGCCCTGTGGCCTGTCGCAGATCATCGCCATGCGCTACGGCACCCTGCCCATTGTGCGCGAGACCGGTGGCCTGAAGGACACCGTGCAACCGTACAACGAGTTTACCGGCGAGGGCACGGGCTTCTCATTTAGTCACTTTAACGGCGACGAGATGGGCGACGCGGTGTTCCGCGCGGCTCGCCTGTTCTGGGATAACCGCAAGGCCTGGGATCAGCTGGTCACGCAGGCCATGAGCCAGGACTTTAGCTGGACACGTTCGGCCGATAAGTATCTGGACCTGTACTTCTTTATGCACCCAGAGATTGAGAGGCCGGTGGCAGTGGAGGCTGCTGCGGCTGTGGAGGAGCCCGCTGCTGCCGAGGCCGAGCCTGCGGCACCCGTTAAGGAGCCCGCTGCTGCCGAGGCCGAGCCTGCGGCACCCGTTAAGGAGTCCGCTGCTGCTGAGGCCGAGCCTGCGGCACCCGTTAAGGAGCCGGTTGCTGCCGAGGAGCCCAAGGCCGAGGAGAAGCCGGCTGACGACGGCGAGGTAAAGCCCACGGCGAAGCCTGCCGCCAAGAAGACGACGACCCGCAAGACGACGGCTAAGAAGGCCACGACCACGAAGGCCGCTACGAGCAAGACCACCACTGCCAAGGCAACCACCACGCGTAAGCGTACGACCGCCGCTGCCAAGAAGGCCGTCGAAGCCGAGGCCGCTCCCGAGGTAAAGGCCGAGGCCACTGCTGAGGCTACCACTGCCGAGGCTAAGACCGTGGCAAAGACCGCGACCAAGACCGCGACCAAGACCGCGACCAAGACCGCGACCGCCAAGAAGGCCACGGTTACGAAGTCGCCGGCGACCAAGGCTGCTACGACGAAGGCCGCTGCGAAGACGGCCCCGAAGGCTGCTGCAAAGCCCGCCGTCAAGGTCGAGGAGGCACCCTCCGAGCCCAAGGCCGAGGCAGCTGTCGAGGCAAAGCCGGCCGCCAAGACCACCACACGCAAGCGCGCCACGACAACGGCCAAAAAGGCTACGACCAAGACAGCCGCTCCCAAGGCAGAGGCTAAAGCCAAGGACAAACCCGCAGTAAAGGCCGAACCGGAACCGAAGGCCGCCGAGGTCAAGACCGCTCCAAAGGCTACGGCAAAAACCGAACCCGCCAAGAAGGCCCCGGTCTCCCCCGCCGCTCCAGCCGAGGAAAAGGCTCCGACCAAGAAGACCTCCGTCCGCAAGGCAACGGCCACCCGCAAGCGCCGCTAGCCCACAGACGATCTAAAACCTAATCAAAACCCTAAACAAGGGGCGCTCAAACCGGGCGCCCCTTCTCTGTAGATAGTTGGTAAAACGATTTTCTAGGACAACCGTTCGCCGATAGTGAGCGACTGTAGTTTATACAACTAAAGTGCAACGGATATACTTATGCACTGTGCGTTAAGCCCATGACCCGCTGGCCATGATTGTATAGAACTGGACCGTACTATGAGATTGATACACAACAGCCGCCTGACGCAGTTTCGCACTCCTTTTGGCGCTGTGACCACTGGAACTTCCGTTTCGCTTTCGGTGATTTTGGAGGATGCCGACCCCAACCAGGCAACGCTCACCCTGCGCACCTGGGTCGACGGCATCGGAGAGACCTTGATCCCCATGGAGCACAAGGGCGATGGCATCTTTACCGGTAAGCTCAACTGCGACGAGCCCTGTCTTGTATGGTACAGCTTTATATGCAATATCGAAGGCCAGTCCGAGGTCCGCTTGGGTGCGCCGCAGGGTCGCACCGGCGGCGAGGGCGTTGTATACAACTACGCCGAGGTTCCGTCCTTCCAGATTACCGTCTACAAGCACCGCGAGAACCGTCCCACCTGGTACGAGCACGGCATGGTCTACCAGATCTTCCCCGACCGCTACGCCCGCGACGAAAACTGGCGCGAACGCACGCTGGCCGAGGTCGAAAAACCGCGTAAGGGAATCCAGCGTCGCATGGTCGAGGACTGGAACGAGCCGCCCGTGTACGAGCGTGCCGAGGACGGATCCATCAAGACCTGGGATTTTTACGGCGGCTCGCTCAAGGGTATCCAAAATGACCTGCCCCGCATCGCCGAGCTGGGCTTTACGGCCATCTACCTCAACCCGATCTTTGAGGCCGCGAGCAACCACCGCTACGACACGGCCGATTACACCAAGATCGACCCGATTCTGGGAACCGAGCAGGACTTTACGGAGCTATGCGAGGCGGCCGAGAAGCTCGGCATTTCCATCATCCTGGACGGCGTCTTCAACCATACGGGCGACGACTCGATCTACTTTAACCGCTACGGCAACTATCCCGGCGTCGGCGCGTGGCAGAGCGAGGACTCCCCGTGGCGCGATGCGTTTACCTTCCACGAGGACGGCACGTATGACTGCTGGTGGGGCGTGAGCAACATGCCCGCCCTCAACGAGAATTCCGAGCTCGTGCGTAAAAAGCTTCTGGGCAAGGACGGCGTCATTCGCAAATGGCTGCGCGCCGGTGCCCACGGCTGGCGACTCGATGTGGCCGACGAGCTTTCCGATGACTTCCTGGCCGATATCAAGGCCGCCGTGCTCGAAGAGAAGCCCGATGCGCTGCTGCTCGGCGAAGTCTGGGAGGACGCCTCCAACAAGATCAGCTATGGCCATCTGCGCCGTTATCTGCAGGGCTCCGAACTCGATTCCGCCATGGACTACCCCTTCCGCGACATGGTCATCGGCTTTTTGATGGGCTACAGAGATGCCTATCAGGCTGCCGAGGACATCGAGACACTGCGCGAGAACTACCCGCGCGAGGCACTGGCCTGCGCACTCAATCTGCTTTCGAGCCACGACCGTCCGCGTATTATCTCGGTGCTCGGCGGTGGTCCCGATGAGTCGCAGATACCCGAGAGCGAGCGTAGCAAATGGCGCTTGGACGAGAACTCCATGGACCTGGCCAAGAGGCGCTTTTGGTTGGCGACGCTCATGCAGATGACCTTCCCCGGCGTGCCCTCGATCTATTATGGCGATGAGTACGGCCTGGAGGGCCTCACCGATCCGGGCAACCGCCGTACCCTGCCGACAAAGGACCAGCTCCACGATTTCGATACGTTGGCCATCGTTAAGAACGCATCCGCCCTGCGCCGCGCGTTGCCTTTTATGGTTGACGGCGAGATCAAGGCCTTCGCGCTTAACGACGACGTCCTAGCCTACACCCGCACGGGCAAAGACGGCGAGGCTGCGACTGTTATCGTCAATCGCAGCCTGCGCAATTCGCACCGCGTGACGATTCCGGCGCTCGGTGAATGCGCGAGTGACGTGATCAGCGGCCACGAGTGCGATATCCACAGCGGCACGGTTACGCTCGACCTGTACCCGCTGGGCTCTTCGATCATCTATCACCATGCCGAGAGGCGCCTGCAAGAGCCGCTCGATCATGGCGCGGGCGTCGTATGCCACATTACCTCGGTGCCGACTGACGATGGCAAGCCGGGTACGATCGGCGCACCCACGCGCCGCTTTATCGACCACCTGGCCGCCATGGGCATGCGCTACTGGCAGGTCCTGCCCGTCAACCCGACGGATTTCTTCCGCTCCCCCTATGCCGGACCCTCGGCTTTTGCGGGTAACATCGACCTGCTGCCCGAGAGTCACGAGGAGCTGGCCGCCGACTTCGCTTCTTGGAAGGCCCATGGTGGCGAAGATGCCGACCCGCTGTACACCGCGTTTAAACATCGCAATGCCGATTGGCTCGAGAAGTACTGCGTCTACATGGCCGTTAAGAAATACTTTGAGGGCGAGTCGCGCCACAATTGGCCGGCAGATGTCGCGCGCTACAACGAGCATCTGATCGACGACAAGCGCTTTCACGACGAGGCCGAGCTTCAGGCGTACATGCAGTACCGCTTTGACCTGGCTTGGTGCGAGCTCATGAACTATGCGCACAAGAAGGGCATCGAGGTCATCGGCGATATCCCGATGTATGTGTCGGACGATTCGGCAGATGCGTGGAGCGAGCCCGAGAACTTCTGGCTGTCCGATACCGGCAAGGCAATCGAAATCTCCGGTGCGCCGCCCGACAACTTTGCACCCGAAGGTCAGGTGTGGGGAAACCCCACCTTCCGCTGGGATCACATGAAGGAGAGCGGCTATCGCTGGTGGCTCGATCGCCTGCGCCGAGCGTTCGCGCTCTACGACCGCGTGCGCCTGGACCACTTCCTGGGCTTCCACAACTACTTTAGCATTCCCGCTGGCAAAGCCTGTGCCGACGGCCGCTGGCTTGCTGGTCCGGGCAAGGACCTGTTCCAGACCGCCTACGACGAGCTGGGTCCGCTCAATTTTATTGCCGAGGATCTGGGCTATCTGACGCCTGGCGTTCGCGCTATGGCTTCGACCTGCGGTTTTCCCGGCATGGACGTACTGGAGTTTAGTGACTACGACGTTCGCTGCGGAATTCATCCCACGCCGGACAAAATCCTGTACACCTCGACGCACGACACTTCGACGCTCGCTGGCTGGTGCACGCGCTCCTTTGCAGGCGGCGACGAGACGAGCGGTGCTGAGGTAGCAAGCGAGCTCATGGGCAATGCCCTGGCAAGCGATGCTCCGCTCGTTATGATGCCACTACAGGATGTACTGGGGCTGGGCGATGACGCACGTATGAACGTGCCGGGTGTAGCCACAGGCAACTGGACGTGGCAGGCACAAGAGGCAGACGTTGCGGAGGCCGAAGAGAAAACTGCGAAGCTCCTGCGCAGCACCCATAGATTCTGGGGCGAAGCGTGATAAAACCCCCGATATGGGGTACAGTTACAGCTGTTTGAATTTTTGCGGGCAGAGCGATCTGCCCGCTTTGTGCTGAAAAGGAAGTATTATGGCGCGCTACGAATACAAGTGCACGAGCTGCGGCAACGTTTTTGAGGTTGAGCACCCCATGTCCGAGACTCCCGAGGTTGTATGCCCCAGCTGCGGCGCCCCGGCATCCAAGACGTTCTCGGCCAGCGGCATTAAGTTCGACGGCAGCGGTTTCTACAACACCGACCAGCGCAGTGGCGGGTCCAGCACCAGCGCCACCAGTGGCTGCTGCGCCGACTGCCCGCATAATCACTAGCGACAAGCGGTCCCGACACCCAGGCTTCCTGATGAGTTGCGGTGAAATAGTTCCTGAATCAGCCCTTCAACGGCCAAACAGGATCCATTTCACCGCAACTTTTCTTTAGATCGGATTTCGGGCTGATGCTAAGTTTGTAACATTTCAAAACCCTGCCGGATTACGGGGCCGAATTGGCAACCTCTATCCATTCCGGTAATTTGCAAATTTCAACAAACCATCTACCTGCGGTTTTGTTTAGGCCATTTTTGCTGTGATCAGGCATCACCAATCTTGCCCCGTAATCCGCTCTACTTTTGATAGCAGCAAGTATGAAACGGGGCTATTTTTCCCACTCTTTAGCTAATTTGGGACGGGGCTTTTTTAGCTGCCCCAGCTGATAACGCAAATGTTTGGCCGACTGGCGGCCAGGGCAGCTAAAAAAGCCCCGTCCCAAATTAGCTACCCTTGGAATCCGTTTTACTTGCGGACCAGTCTGGCGCAGAAGTGGCCGTCGTAGGAATCGGCGTTTGCGGGGACGCTCTGGAAAAGTCCACGGTCGTTCTGGCGTACGGAGACAAGCTTCTTGGCCTGCGCGAAATCGGGGAGCTGCAAAATCTGGGCTTCGGAGAGCGGCGCCACGGAAAAGCCGGCGCCCTCGGGAGAGGCTAGGAAGGCATCAACGACCTGCGTGTTCTCCTCGTCGAAGACCGAGCAGGTGGCATAGATAAGCTCACCGCCGGCAGCCACGCGCGCGGCTGCTTCCTTGAGCATCGTCAGCTGCAGGCGGGGCAGCTCAGTCGTAACGTCGCCCTCGGCAAGGCGCCAGGGAATCTCGGGATGACGGCGCATGGTGCCGGTGCCCGAGCACGGAGCATCGATAAACACCGTGTCGAACAGGGCAGGCTCGCCAAGCATCGCGTCAAAGGACGTGAGCACCTCATTGAGCTCGCAGGCATCGCCCGACACCGTACGAACACCCGTAATACCCGCCTTATGCAGACGTGCGAGATTCTGGTCGCACTTGCGGTCGTGCAAATCGAGTGCGGTGTGCTGGCGGTCATAACCGGCACGTTTGGCCTGGCACATCATCACATAGGTCTTGGTGCCACGACCGGCGCCAATCTCTAGACAACGCCCGGGACGGGTCGCCGCGGTAGCGATGAGCTGGGCGTTAAGGTCCGAGGCCACGGCAGCTGCGCGCTCAAACACACCCGACGCAACCGTGGCCTGCGCGTCGACCGGCGCATGGCAACCCGGGAACACGGGTGCCACAAGCTGCGAAATGTACGGATCGGGTTTGGTGGCAAAGGCATTCTCGTGCAAAGCCAGCGGCGCGGGCGCCAGATTGCCGGCAAAGCCGAGCGCGCCCTCGGGTGTATCGAACGACGCCATAATGCGGGCGCACAGCCAGCGCGGCATGCCCATCAGGCGAGATAGGCGAACCAAACGGCGCTCGGACTCATCGGCATCCGCCGCAGTGGCAAAGTCCTCGACGTTGTTCGCAACCTTATGCAGCACGGCGTTTGCCAGACCGGCGGCAGACTTAGCACCGCTGCGCACGAGCTCAACGCCCTGACTCACCGCAACGCGACCCGGGGTATGCAGGTATAGCATCTCGAAGGCCGAGATACGAAGTGCCATGCGCACACGGGGCGCGACCTTGTTGGGCTTATCGAGAAACTGGTCGAGCAGCTCATCCAAAATGCCCTGGGTGGCTGCAACGCCCAGTGCCAAACGAGCGGCAAAAGCAGAATCGCGCTGGTCAATGGCCTTGGCCGAAGCACGGGACGAGAGCACGTCACGCGCGTACATGCTGCGGCGATCGGCCTCCATCAAAACATCAAGCGCGAGCTTGCGCGCGGGGGAAAGCTTACTCATGACAAAACACCCCACGAAAGATCCGCACCCTGCAGGCCGGCAGCCCAGGCAGAAGCAGCCATAGCACGCTTACCATCGGGCTTAACCTCGAGCAGTTCGACCGCGCCATCGGACAGGCCCAGGTAGACGCGCTTGGCCCGAACGGCGACGAGCCCCTCGCCAAGCGATACATCTGCCGGCGCGGCATCGAGCACGCGCACGGTCTTGCCGGCAATCACGCAGCGAGCGGGAGCGGTGTCGGAAGAGGCAAGCACATGACGCAAGCAATCAAGCGTCCCCATCTGCGGATCCAGACGCATCTCCTGCTTGGAAATCTTGGCAGCATGCGTGACAAGGAACTCATCCTGCTCAGTCCAAACAGCCGAGCCATCGGCAAGCGAGGGAAGCGTATCGGCAAGCAACTTACCGCCCAGCTCACCAAGCTCCATCGTGAGCGCCTCGGCATGTCTACCGGCAACCGAGGTCGACGCCTGGGCGCAATAAGCGCCCGTATCCACGCCATGCCCAATGCGCATAATGGAAACGCCAGCAACCTCGTCACCAGCAAGAATGGCACGCTGAATGGGAGCAGCGCCACGCCAACGGGGCAGCAGCGAAGCATGAACATTCACAATACCGAGCGGCGCCATATGCAGTACCTCATCGGGCAAAATGCAGCCATAGGCAGCCACACAGAAAATATCGGCATCAGCAGCCTTAAGCCGATCAATAACATCCGGCGTCATACGATTTGCCTCAACAACGGGCAGACCAAGCTCAAGCGCCTTGGCCTTAACAGGAGACGGCTCCAGCTTTTTACCACGCCCGCGAACAGCATCGGGACGCGTAATTACCAGCGTAATCTCATTCCCAGCCTCAACAAGCGAAGTCAGCGACGGCACCGCGAAATCGGGCGTACCCATAAACACAATACGCATCAAGAACGTCTCCCCTCAAACAAAACCGAGACGGCTACAAATAACAGCGGAAAGCCAAGTGGCCAGCCCATCCGCAATAACATTTCAACAAGAACAAATATACCCAAAACCAAAGAAAGAGCCGCAATAAAAGCAGCTCTTCCAACAAAGCAATTATCAGCGAAGACGCCCCTCCCTGGCCCGACGGCACCCGGGCGAACCGAGCCAAGAACTAGTAGTCCCTGGGGCTGGCCGCCTATATATCATCCCGTGCTCAAACATTCTCGCTGCGCTGCGAAACTGCGCGCGGGACGATATATAGGCGGCCAGCCCCAGGGACGGACGACCTTATTCAGTCTCGCCCGGTCGAGCGCCGCGGGACAGGGCGTCCTGGTACTCCTTGACGGCCTTGATGCGCTGCATCGGCTTGAGTCGCTCGAACATGGTGTTGCCGTGCAAGTGATCGATCTCGTGCTGCAGGCACACGCAGAACAGGTCGCCCGAGGCCTCATAGCGAATCAGGTTGGCGTCCAGATCGTATGCCTCGACAACGACATGGTCGGGACGCTCGATCTCGCAGCTAATGCCAGGGATAGAAAGGCAGCCCTCGTTAAACGGCACCAGATGGTCGCTCTGCTCAACAATGACAGGGTTGATGAGCACGTACGGGTCATAGTCGTTCTTGTCGGTGTAGTCGCAGTCGATGGTGACGAGCTGGATGAGCTCGCCGATCTGCGGGGCAGCCAGGCCGCAACCGCCGTTGTCGAACATCATCTTCTTCATCTTCTCGGCAAGCGCCTCAATCGCCGGGGTGATCTCCTCGATGACGGCGCACTCCTGACGCAAACGAGGGTCGGGCGAAAGTACGATTCCGTTGGCTTCCATGGCCATCCTTTCGGGTTGTTACATCAAATCATAGGCGTCGACATCAACGCTCACGCTCACGCCGCGCACGGAGCCCACCTCTTTGAGGCAGGCGTCGATATCATCAGAGACATGGTACCCTACCGGCGACTTTACAAGCAGATGGAAGCGATAACGGCCCTTGGCTCTCTCGATTACACACGAAGCCGGGCCCAGCACCTGCGGCACGGCGCTCCCCGCTCGCAAAAAGTCGGGCGCGGCGGCATGCCAGCGGCGCTTGAGGAGCTTTGCGATGCGCCCAATGTAGTCCTGCGCATTATCACGATTCGCCGACCACACCAAAACGTTGACAAGACGCACGAAAGGCGGGTACAGCGCGTCTCGGCGCTGGTCCAGGTCGTAGTCGGTAAAGATCGAACGATCGTGCTCGGCGACGGCGCGAATGACCGGGTCCTCGGGCAGATACGTCTGGATGATAACCTCGCCGGGACGATCGCCGCGACCGGCGCGGCCGGCGACCTGTTCCAGCAAATCGTAGGCGCGCTCCCCCGCCCTAAAATCGGGCAGCTTTAACGCAAAGTCGGCATTGACCACGCCCACGAGCGTGACCTCGGGAAAATCGAGGCCCTTGGCAATCATCTGGGTACCCAGCAGCACCGCGCAATCGGCGGCATCGAACTGCTCGAGTAGTTTTTTGTGCGCGTCCTTGCCGCGCGTGGAATCGGCGTCCATGCGAATGATGGCGACATCCTCGGGCAGTATCTGGTGTAGGGCGTCCTCGATCTGCTGCGTACCCAGGCCCATTTTTGCCAGGTAACGGCTGCCGCACTTGGGACAACGACTCGTGGGCGCCGGATAGGGCTGCACGCGCCAGGAAGATCCGCAGGTGTGGCACTGCAGCGTGTGCGTGCGCTCGTGGTACGTGAGCGCGGTAGAACAGTGGTTGCAGGTGGGGACGCAGCCGCACTCACGGCACATCAAAAATGGCGCAAAACCGCGGCGGTTGTGCAGCAGTACGGCCTTCTCGCGGCGCTCGACCACGCGTTCCAAGCCCTCCATCAGCGGTTTTGAGAACATGGAGCGACTGCCGTGCGCGAACTCGCGGCGCAGATCGGCAATGCGGACCGTAGGCAGCACGGCGTGTCCCGGGCGCTCGGGCATCTCGACACGCGTCCAGGTGGCACCGTTGTACATACCGCGGCGACAGCGGTCGAGGGCCTCGGCCGAGGGCGTGGCGGAGCCCAACACGAGCGGGCACCGATAGCGGCGCGCCATTTCGGCAGCCACCTCGCGCGCATGGTAGCGTGGGCTGGAGCCCTGCTTGTAGCTGGTCTCGTGCTCCTCGTCGATGATGATGAGGCCAAGATCGCTGAGCGGGCAAAAGAGCGCCGAGCGGGCGCCCACGACCACACGCGCGGCACCGCTGGCAACCATATCCCACTGGTCCAGACGCTCGCCGGCCGAAAGACGCGAGTGGAAGACCGCGACCGTCTCGCCAAAGCGCGAGCGGAAGCGGCCGACGGTCTGTGCTGTCAGCGAGATCTCGGGCACGAGCACACAGGCCGAACGGCCAGCCGCCAGCACGCGCTCAATCGCCGAGAGGTAAACCTCGGTTTTGCCGGAACCGGTAACGCCATCGACAAGGACCACGTCGCCATGGGCATCAAGGCGGGCGCGTTCAATCTGGGCGAGCGCCTGCTGCTGGCCGTTGGTGAGAGAGACCGGCGCCTTGCCGCTTGCCGAGGACAACGTGGTCTGCTCGCTACACCCACGCCAGGCGCGGCGCTCCTCCACCACCACGACGCCGCGTTTTTCGAGCGCTTTAATGGTCGCCGACATGCTGTTGTAGAGCAGGTTGAGGTCGCGCGTCGTGACCGGGCCGCATTGGAGCGCGTCGATGAGCTGACGCTGACGGACCGCTGTCTTGGGCGGCGTGTAGTCGAAACCCTCGGGCGTGAGCATGACCCAACGGTTTTGGATGGGTTTTACGGCGGGGCGCTCAACGGTCCACACGCCGTCATCGCCCTTCACGACACGCGGACTGCCGCCCGGAGGCAAGAACAGACGAAGGCACTCGGAAAGCGTCGCGACGTACTCGCGGCTCATCCAGCGCGCAATGCGTGCAGCCTCGGCGGTAAAGAGCGGCTTGCTGAGGATAGCCTCGATGGGCTTGATGCGCAAGGGGTCGAGGGCGTCGTTGCCTTGCAAGTCGCCCAGCTCGGGCGCGATATCGACGATATAGCCCGCGGCCGCACGGTTGCCAAAGTGGACCAGGACCGTGGATCCAATCTGGGCATCGTTGGCAAGGGACTGTGGGATGCCGTAGTCGAAGGGCTCGGAGAGCGCACGGGTCGGGATGTCGAGGACCACGCTCGCGTAGGCGAGGACGGGTTCGGGTGCGAGCTCGGGCTGCGCCGGGGCGGCGGCAGGGGCCGCGGACTTCGGAGCTTCCTTAGGTTCCGGCGAACCAAACAGCGACAGTTGCTCGGCCATGGTCTCTGTACCTCCCATCCCATACGTCTTTAGAAACAAGAGCCCCGCTCGGGTGAACGGGGCTCGGATACATGCGTTTACGCAGCTGCTACAGCGCCATCGTGCGGGCGCGGTCGATACGCGCCAGGCAGTCGTCGCGGCCGACGAGCGCCATGGTCTCGCCCAGCGGGGGGCTCACCATGTTACCGCAGACGGCGACGCGCACAGCTTGGAACACCACGCGCTTCTTGAGGTCCATCTGCTCGGGCAGCGGCTCAAGCGCGGCGTCGATGTTGGCAGCCGTCCACTCGTCCACGCCCTCGAGCGCGGCCTTGGCGGCATCCAGAATGGCGCCCATGCCTTCCTTGGCCAGACCCTTGTTGACAGACTTCTCGTCATACTCGAGCGTCTCGGCCGTGGCAAAGATGGGGGCGGCGACGGTCACGGCGTCGACCGGCATCTTGGTGCGCGGCTTGACGATGGCGGCAAGCGCATCGATCCAGTCCTCGCCGTACTCGATGTTACCTTCGATCATACCGGCCTCGTGCAGCTCGGGGATCATGATCTCGTCGGCAAACTGGGCGTCGGACATGTTATTGATGTACTCGGCATTGACCCAGTCGAGCTTTTTGGGGTCGAAGGTCGCCGGGTTCTTGGAAATGCGGTCGAGCGAGAACTTGCTGGCCAGGACATCGCGCGGGATAATCGTGGTCTCGCCGTCGAGCGACCAGCCGAGCAGCGCCAGGTAGTTAACGAACGCGTCGGACAGGTAGCCGGCGTCGCGGTACTCCTCCACCGAGGTGGCGCCGTGGCGTTTGGAGAGCTTTTTGCCGTCGGCACCCAAGATCATGGAGATGTGGGCGAACGTGGGAACGGGGGCGCCGAGGGCCTCGTAAACCATGACCTGGCGCGGGGTGTTGGACAGATGGTCGTCGCCGCGGATGACATGGGTGATCTTCATCATGGCGTCGTCGACGACGGTCGCGAAGTTATACGTGGGCGTGCCATCGGAGCGGAAGATGACGAAGTCGTCGAGCTCCTTGGCGTCGAAGGTCACCTCGCCGTGGACGGCGTCGTGGATGACGACATCGCCGCGGTCCTCGGGCACCTTGATGCGAAGGACGTAGGGCTCGCCGGCCTCGATGCGGCGGCGTGCCTCCTCGGGATCGAGATCGCGACAGCGGCGCTGATAGCCCTGGAAGGGGTCTTTACGCTCCTGGGCGGCCTTACGGTCGGCCTCGAGCTGCTCCTTGGTGCAGAAGCAGGGATATGCCTTGCCCTCGTCCCAAAGCTTCTGGGCGGCCTGCTTGTACAGGTCCAGGCGCTCGGTCTGGGCATAGGGGCCATAGTCGCCGCCGACCTCGGGGCCCTCGTCCCAGTCCAGGCCCAGCCAACGCATAGCGCGCAGAATGATCTGCGTGTTCTCGTCGGTAGAGCGGGTGGGGTCGGTGTCGTCGATGCGCAGGATGAACGTGCCGCCGTTTGCGCGGGCAAAAGCCCAGTTATAGATAGCGGTGCGGGCGCCGCCGATGTGCAGCTTGCCCGTCGGTGAGGGTGCAAAGCGGACGCGAACGTCTGATGCCATGGAAATCTCCTCGATTGCAGGATGGATGTCTAACCGCACCAGTATAAAACAACAACGCCCACCTCCGCACAAAGGGCACCGACCCAGTCATCGAAGCCGGGTAGCTAATATGGTAGCTAATTTGGGACGGGGCTTTTTTAGCTACCCCGGCAGGCTATCGGCTAAACCAGCAAACAATCAGCCGGGGCAGCTAAAAAAGCCCCGTCCCAAATTAGCTACCTCATAAGTAGGTGCGGAAAGGGTGTGAATGTTGGATTTACGCGCTATGATGTGCCCCTGCATACAGAGCCCGGCGGAATGGTAACGGTCGCTGGGACACGTTATTCGAAAGGACAATCATGTCAGAAGAGCTTCGTTCCATCCCGCCCCAGCAGGGGTCTTTTGTGTTTACGTCGGAGTCGGTGACCGAAGGCCATCCCGATAAGATCGCCGACCAGATCAGCGATGCCGTCCTCGACGCAATCCTCGCCAAAGAAATAGAGCTGCAGGAGCAGGGCTATATTGCGCCCAACGGCGTGCCCGCCAATGTGGAAAACGTCCGCTGCGCCTGCGAGACCCTCGTGACCACCGGCACCGTCATCGTCGCTGGAGAGATTCGCACCCAGGCATACGTCGACGTGCAGGAAATCGCCCGTGGCGTCATCCGCCGCATCGGCTACAACCGCGCCAAGTTTGGCTTTGACTGCGATACCTGCGGCGTCATGAGCCTCATCCACGAGCAGTCCCCCGATATCGCCCAGGGCGTCGACGAGTCATTTGAGACCCAGACCGGCGCCACCACCGACCCGATCGACCTGATCGGTGCCGGCGACCAGGGCATGATGTTTGGCTACGCCTCCAACGAGACCAAGACCCTCATGCCCATGCCGCACTACCTGGCAAGCCGCCTGGCGGAACGCCTGTCCGCCGTGCGCCACGACGGCACCCTGCCCTATCTGCGCCCCGACGGCAAGACCCAGGTCACCGTGCGCTACGAGGACGGAAAGCCCGTGGAGGTCACAACCATCGTCATCTCCACGCAGCACGCTGCCGAAGTTGAGGACATGGGCAAGATCAAGGCCGACCTCATCGAGCATGTCATCGCACCCGTCATGGATGCCGAGAACATGCCGTGGGATGGCGCCGATATCTATGTGAACCCCACCGGTCGCTTTGTCGTGGGCGGCCCCATGGGCGACACGGGCCTGACCGGCCGCAAGATCATCGTCGACACCTACGGCGGCTACGGCCGTCACGGCGGCGGCGCCTTTAGCGGCAAGGACTGCACCAAGGTCGACCGCTCTGCCGCGTACGCCGCTCGCTGGGTCGCCAAGAACGTAGTCGCCGCTGGCCTGGCCGATCGCTGCGAGGTCGAGCTGGCCTACGCCATCGGCGTGTCCAAGCCGCTGTCGATCATGGTCGACACCTTTGGCACCGCGCATATTGCCGAGGACAAGATCGTCGAGGCCGTGGAGAAGACCTTTGACCTGCGCCCGGGCGCAATCATCCGCGACCTGGACCTGCGTCGCCCCATCTATGAAAAGACGGCAGCCTACGGTCACTTTGGCCGCGAAGACGCCGACTTTACCTGGGAGAAAACGGACCGCATCGACGAACTCAAAGCAGCCTGCGGCCTGTAAGCTAACGAGAAAAGCCACAGCCAAATAAAAACGCACCAAAAGAGGTACCGGAACAACCGGTACCTCTTTTTTATTTAAAGGTGGTGAAGATGGGCCGACCTGGGACATGGAATAGGTCACAGGCCGATAAATTTTGCAGCAGAGCGACTCCAACCATGTATCCTAAGTTCCGAGGACTTTAGTATTTGGTCGATCGCGAGTTCCGTACGAGCCGGAGAGCACTTAATGTGCTCTCCGTGCGAGCAGGACTGTCCGAGCAGGCGACCAAATACTAAAGCCCTCGGAACGGCGGGGCAGCGTGTGCCCCGCCCCTCGGGACGACGGGATAGAGAAGGAGCAGCCATGGCAGGCAAGCCGCAAACACTAGCTACGACCTCGGCATTCGAGATCTTGGGCCCCATCATGGTCGGCCCCAGCTCATCGCACACCGCCGGCGCGCTGCGTTGCGCCCAAGTTGCCGCCAGTCTGCTGGAAGGCCGCATCACCAAGGTCACCTTTGGCCTGTGGAACTCCTTTGCCCACACCTACCGCGGCCATGGCACCGACCGCGCACTCGTCGCGGGCATCTTGGGCCTCGACACCGACGACGAAAACATCAAGCAGGCCTTTGACCTCGCGCGCGAGCAGGGCCTCAGCTATCACTTTGACATTAAGGGCGACGACGCCTCCATCCATCCCAACACCGTCGACATCGACATGGTCGATGACACGGGCGCCACGGCGCAGGTCCGCGGCGAGAGCCTTGGCGGCGGCAAGATGCGCATCAGCCGCATCAACGGCGTCGGCGTCGATATCTCGGGCATGTATTCCACCCTGTTTGTGGCGCACCAAGACGTCCCCGGCGTTCTCGCCGCGCTCACGAACCAGCTCGCCTACGCACACGTAAACATTGCCTTCTGCCGCACCTACCGCACCGAGGTAGGCGGCCAAGCTTATTCCGTCTTTGAGACCGACGGCACCCCCGATGACATCGTCGTTCCCATGCTACGCATGCTCGACCATGTCGATTACGCCACCTTCATTGAGCTTCCCGGCTCGGCCTCATCGCTCTCCCCCGGCGTTTCCGCCAAGGAAATCTTCGACGATGGCGAACAGCTCCTCGACGCCTGCGCCGAACTGGGCCTCAACATTGGCGCCGTCATGGCCGTACGCGAAGCCCGCCTGACCGGCGAGCAGCACGCCGTCGCCGCCATGCGCCGCGTACTCGAGGTCATGCGCGAGGAGACAACGGCGCCCATCGCCGCACCGCAGCGCTCGCTCGGCGGGCTTATCGGCGGCGAGGCAAAACTCGTCGACGCCACATGCCGCAACGATCTGAGCACAAACCTGATGGGCGCCGTCCAAACCGAAGCCGTAGCCCGCGCCATGGCTGTGCTTGAGCGCTCTGCCACCATGGGCGTCATCGTCGCCGCCCCCACGGCCGGCTCTGCGGGCGTCGTGCCCGGCTGCGTGTTGGCGCTCGCCGACCATCTACAGCTCGATGACGAACAGGTCATGGACGCACTCTACTGCTCTGCCGCGATTGGTCTCAACCTCACCACAAGTGCCTGCGTCGCCGGTGCCGAAGGCGGATGTCAGGCTGAGGTGGGCAGCGCCGCCGCCATGGCCGCTGCCGCGCTAGTCCAGATGCTGGGCGGCACGCCCGAGCAGGCACTCGACGCTAGCTCTATCGCACTGAGCAATCTGCTTGGTCTTGTATGCGATCCCGTGGGCGGCCTTGTCGAAGTGCCATGCCAAAACCGCAACGCGATCGGCGTGGCGACCGCATTTAGCTCGGCGCAGCTCGCCCTTGCCGGCATTAAGAGCCTTGTGCCCTTCGACCAGATGGCACATGTCATGCTCTCGGTGGGCCACGCGTTGCCGGCCACGCTGCGCGAGACGGCAAAGGGTGGCATCGCACAAGCTCCCGCAGCACTTTCGGCTTGCGCTAAATGCGGCGTGTGCGGATAAAGACCCGACCAAAACAAGAGGTGGGACAAATGTCCAACCTCTTGCCAATGCCACCGTTTCAATACCACAAACAACTAGGTAATCGCTATAATGCAAGCCCAGTAAAAACACGATGAGCCGCAAGGCGAAACTCGAAGGATATGCATACGATGTCGCACAACGATCGAACTCAACTGATTCCCGATCCGCAGCAGCCGAGCAGGCACACCGGCGGCGTTCAGCCGCCGCGTCCTATCGGGCCGAGCCGCGATCAGCAGCGTGGTGCGGCAAACGCTTCCCAACGCCCGAACCAGCAGCGTCAGCAACGTCAGCAGCGCCAGGCAAACGGCAATGCGCCCAAGCAGCCCCCCACGCACGCTCGAGGCGATCGCGGCCCCGCGCGCAAACCCGCCGAAAACAATAAGTCGGGCAAAAAGACGACGCTCTTTGTCGTCCTGGGTCTTATTGTCATTGTCTATATTGTAGGCATCGTAGCATTTTCGCAGGTAGCCTACCCCAACACCACCATTGCCGGCGTCGACGTCTCGTTCTCCAACGCTTCGTCTGCTGCCACTAAGGTCAACTCGGCATGGAAGCACTATAAGCTCACGGTGACAGGCGATGACTTTAACTGGACCTATCAGCCCGAGTCCGATGAACCCATCGTCGATGGCGAAGCTGCCGCAAAAGAAATCATCAGCCGCAACGAAGCCTTTATATGGCCGGTCCGCCTTGTGGAATCCTTAAGCGGCAAGACCAAAACAATCGCTACCTCCAACGAAGTCGATCTCGAACAAGACGTCGACCTGTCCATGCTCTCTGACACCTTTGACCAAAAGAAGTTTGAAGAGGATCTGGGCGCCGCCATTGACGAGTTTAACGAGGGCCGTTCGGGTACGTTCGAGGCCAATAGCTCCTATGACGAGCAAGCCGGCAAGTTTACCGTCGAGAAGGCGCGCTCCAACGAAAAACTCAACCGCGAGCATGTCATTAAGTATGCCGAGCTCGAGCTTGCCTCGCTGGCCGAGACCGTAGATCTTTCCAAGCTCGGCAACGATGCCTATGAGCCGCTCAATGAAACGCTGACCAATGATCAGATTCAGGCCGCATGCGATGCCGCCAACAACTTCTTGGGCGTCAACGTGACCCTCAAGCTCAACGGTGAGGATGCCGGCAAGGTCGACGGCAGCTCCGTGTTGCAGTGGATCAGCTTTGCCGATCCGGCCAACCCCACACTCGATACGTCGCAGATCGGTAGCTGGGCAGCCGAGCTCGCCAACGGCTTTAATACCGTGGGCACCACCCGCTGGTGGACGCGTGCCGACGGCAAAGAATGTGCCGTCGAGGGCGGTGACTTTGGCTGGTCCGTCGATAGCGACGCGCTTGCCAAGCAGGTCGAGGACGCCATTAACAACAAGCAGACCGGCGAAATCGAGATTAAGTACTCCCAGAAGGCCGACACCTATACCGCAAAGGGAGAGCCCGACTGGAAGGCGTATATCGACGTCGACCTGTCCGAGCAGCACGCGCGCTACTATGACGAGAACGGTAATATCGTTTGGGAAGCCAACTTTATCTCGGGCAAACCGGGAGAGGATGCCACTCCCGAGGGCGTTTGGCAGATCAATAGCAATGACGGCGCAAGCAAGCTCATCGGTGCCAAAGACCCAAAGACCGGAAAACCAAAATACGAAAGCCCCGTGTCATATTGGATGCCGTTTGAAGGCAACATGGTTGGTTTCCATGATGCAACATGGCAAAACGATCAGAGCTTTGACGACCCAAATTCGTACAAATGGTGCGGCAGCCACGGTTGCATCAACTTGCGTCTGGCCGATGCCAAGGCACTCCACGATTGCATCAACGTAGGCCTATGCGTGGTCGTGCACTCGTAGGGAAACACGCCTTCGCACAACGGGGAACTGACGCTCCAATCTAACAGTTCCGAAAGAATCCGCCATATGCGCCCGCTTCTCGCGACGGGCGCATATACTTATCGAAGAACTTTCTATAAAGGAGACGCCATGTCGAATGTCCCCACCATCACCCCGGGACCGAATGATACCGAGCGAGCGCCCGAGGGTGCCACCGAAACGCTTCCCCTCATAACAAACATGCGCGCCACACAGCAAAACGGCAGCACAAGCGATGCAACCGAGATTTCTGACGAAGAGGCCTACGCCAAGCTCAAGGCGAAGCGTGCCGAGCGTCGGCGCAAAAAGCTCATCCGACGCGGCATTGCGGCCGGCGTCGTGGCCGCCATTGTGCTCATCGCCGTTGTCGTAACCTTCGTCATTAACGCACGGCCCGCAGGTACCAACGGGCCGGTGACCGACATGGTCACCGAGGGTACATTTACGACCACCGTCGAGGCTAAAGGCCAGCTCAAGCCTATCTCGGCTTCGGTGGTCTCCCCTTCTGTCGACGGCACGGTGGCATCGATCAACGTATCAGCCGGCCAGTCCGTTAACGAGGGCGATGTGCTCATGACCATTAAAAATGACGAGCTCGATCGCAACGTTGCCGAGGCGCAGCGCGCGGTGGCGGCGGCACAGGAAGACCTCGCCAACGCGCAGAAAGCGGTAGCTGCCGCCCAAGCCGCTCCGGCGACTGACACAGATGCGGCAGGCGCAAGTGGCGCCAGCGGTAGCACCGGCACGAGTGCCGACACGAGCGCCATCTCGAGCGCCCAACGTAACCTGGCCTCGGCCCAGGCGACCCTGGACCAGGCCAACGCCAAAGCCGCCGAGCGCACTGTGACCGCGCCCAGCTCGGGCAGCATCGTCGAGCTCAACGCCAAGGTCGGCGCCACGGTGACGGGCGGCATGATTATGGGCGAAGGCGATACGACCGGCGGCAAGCAGTGCATGCAGATCGCTGACCTCTCCAAGATGAAGGTCACCGTTCAGGTGGGCGAAAAGGATATCGCCAAGATCGCAGTGGGCCAGAGCGCCAACGTTACCTATCCGGCCTTTCCCGATATCGTGAGCCAGGGAACGGTCACGACAATCGCTTCGGTGGCAAACTCCGACTCCACCTACGGTGGCGGCGGTAGCGTGACCTATAACGTCGATATTTTGATTGACGCGCCCGACGCGCGCCTCAAGCCGGGCATGACCGCCGAGGTCTCGGTGGTAACCGAGCAGCTCGACGATGTGGTGATGGTGCCGACCATGGCGCTCATGACCGAGGATGGCGAGCACTATTACGTCAACGTGGCAACCGACGGTGAAGGCAAGGAGATGCGCCGCGTGAAGGTGACCATTGTGACGCAAAACGATAACGACGCCGTGGTCGGCAAGACGCAGGTCAAGCGCGACGACCAGGGCAATGAGATCAACGCAGACGTACCGGTTACCAAGCTGCGCGACGGCGACACCCTCATCGTGGACACCGGCGCAGGCATGACGGCCGACGGCGACGACTCTGGCAGCATGTCTGCCGACGAGGGCTTGTAATGCGTCCCGTCATCAACATCCGCAACGTGCATCGCATTTTTGAGAGCGAGGCCGGCTGCGCCCATATCCTGCATAACGTGAGCCTGGCAGTGAATCCCGGCGAATTCGTGGCCATTACCGGCCCTTCTGGCTCGGGCAAGTCAACGCTCATGAACATCCTGGGCTGCCTGGACAAGCCAACGGCAGGCGATTATTACCTGCAGGGCCTCAACGTGGCGGAGCTCGACGATGACGAGCTCACCGAAGTCCGCGCCCTGAGCATCGGCTTTGTCTTTCAGAGCTTTAACCTGCTGCCGCGCCTATCGGTCATCGAAAACGTCATGCTGCCGCTGTCGTACACCAACGTGCCGCGGGCTCAGCGTGAGATGCGCGCCGTTCATGCGCTGCAAGCCGTCACGCTGCCGGTCGACCACTGGGACCACCGCATCTCCGAGCTCTCAGGCGGACAGATGCAGAGGGTTGCCATCGCGCGCGCCCTCGTCAACGACCCGCCCATCATCCTGGCGGACGAGCCGACGGGAAACCTGGACTCCGCCACCGGAGCGCTCGTGATGGAGACCTTCCACAAACTCCAGGAACGTGGCAAGACCATTGTGCTCATCACGCATGATCCCGGTATCGCCGCCGAGGCCGACCGTGCCGTAACCATTCGCGACGGCCGAATCCACGACGGCGCGTACATCGCGCACGCACCGCAGACCCTGCACGGCGCCATTGATAACCTGCCCATGATTTCCGCACACGCCAATCCGACGAAAGGAGTGAAGGCATGAGCACGTGCGACCTTATCCAAGAAGCCCTTCACTCCCTCGAGGCCAACAAGGGACGCAGCCTACTCACCATCCTGGGCATTGTTATTGGCATCGCCTCCGTCATTGCCATGACCTCGCTTATCGGCGGTATCCAAAACAGCCTGGTCAACAGCCTGGGCCTCAACGCCGCGCGTATGGTGCAGATTTATTCGTCGCAAGAGCTCACCGAGTCGGACGTTGAGAAGCTTCGCAAGATGGTGCCGCAGATCGAGCAGATCGGTATCGTGGACAGTGCCTATACCGAGTACAAGGCCGGTGACAAAAGCTATAACGTCATGGCGCAGGGCGTCGATAGCGACATGCTCGACGCAGTGGGAGCCAGCAAGCTCGTCGCGGGGCGCACCTATACCCAGGCTGAGTCCCAATCTGGCGCACGCGTGGCGCTCATCAGCCGCGGCGGCGCGGACCAGCTGTACGGCAACGAACAGGACGCGCTCGGCAAGACCATCAAGGTGTCGAACGGCGAGGTGCAGATTATCGGCGTTATCGACGGCGGCAGCGACTCCATGGGCTCACTCACGCTCTACATGCCGCGCGAGACCATCTCGGGCCTCTTTGGCGACGAGAACCCGTCTTTTCCCAGCGTAACGGCGCTCGCCGCCGAGGGTACGGACATGGATGAGCTGTGCAAGATGATTGAATCCAAGGTGCGCAGCATGAAGGACATCGCGGATGACGACGAATATGACAGCGTGTCGGCGACCTCAATGAAAAGCGCCATCGACGCCCTCAACTCCTTTATGGGCGCGTTTTCGCTCATCATGGGCGCCGTTGCCAGCATTTCGCTGCTCGTGGGCGGTATCGGCATCATGAACATGATGCTCACCAATGTGACCGAACGCATCCGCGAGATCGGTATTCGTCGAGCCTTGGGTGCCAGCCGTCGCGATATCACCGCACAGTTTTTGGCCGAGTCTTCGGCGCTGTGCATCACCGGCGGTCTGCTAGGTGTCCTGATTGGCTACCTGCTTGCCTGGGGCCTAGCGATGTTCGCCGCGGGTTCCGGCGTGCTTGGCGAACTCGGTGCCATCGGTACCATAACGCCGAGTTTTTCGATCGCCACGGTGCTGCTGGCCTTTGCGGTCTCCGTCGGCATCGGCGTAATCTTTGGCTTCTACCCCGCCCGCCGGGCCGCAAAACTCGACCCCGTGGAGTGCCTGCGCTACCAGTAATGCAATCCCCCCCCTGAGTTGCGGTGAAATAGGGAGTGTTTTAGCCGTTAAAAGGCCTATTCAGTCCTTATTTCACCGCAACTCGGAGGGGATAAGGCGGTAGTGTCGAGAAAGTTGGTGTAGTGCCCGATCCGAAGCGAGTCGGCCCGGCGTCCCAGAATCTGGAATACGGTTGATATCCTATGCCGCCTCGACCCTGTCCGCAAGCTCGAGGTCCCATTTGATCATCTTCTTGGCCTCCGCCTCCAGCCGCGCCCAGTCGACCGTCCCGTCAATCCCGCGTGTGCGGCCCTCGTCGTAGAGCTCGTTCATCCTCGCCTCCGAGAAGTACCTGGACTCCTGCCATATCTCGTCCTGCTCGCACATGACCGCGCCCGCGAGCCGCACCAGCGAGCCCGTGGAGGGGAACACCTGCACGACGCGCGACCTGCGCTTTATCTCTCGGTTGGTCCTCTCCTGCACGTTGTTGGTGCGCAGGCGCTTCCAGTGGGTCGGCGGGAAGTCGAGGTAGGCCAGCGCGTCGGGCTCGGCCTCCTCCAGCACCGCCGCCGCCCTGGGGCAGCACCCCGCCAGCATGTCGCACGCCGCGTGGTACATGGCCGTCACGGTGGCGGCGTCGCGCCCGCGGAACACCTGCGACACGATCCTGCCCACGCGGCGCCTGAGCTGCCAGGAGCCGGCCTCGCGCATGCAGTCGCGCATGAGGTGGACCGCGCAGCGCTGCCACGCGGCGCCCTGGAAGACCTCGCCGAGCGCCCGGACGAGCCCCGGGTGGGCGTCCGAGACGACGAGCCGCACGCCCGCCGCCCCGCGCGAGCGGATAGCCCGCAGGAAGGCGAGCCACGAGTCGTAAGACTCGGTGTCAACCACGTCGACACCGAGGACGCGCCTCCAGCCGCCCGCATCGCAGCCGATGGCGGTGACCACGGCGGTGGAGGCGACGCGCCCCTCGCGGCGGCACTTGACGTAGGTCGCGTCGAGCCAGACGCAGGGCACCGGCGAGCCGTCGAGCGGCCTTCCGCACAGATCCTCGATGTCTGCGTCCAGGCTCGAGGCGATTGCGCTCACCTGGTCCTTCGAGAGCCTGGAGACGCCCATCTTCTCGGCCACCCTCTGCACCTTGCGGGTGCTCGTGCCCGTGGCGTACATCTCGGCGACGGCGGCAACGAGGGCGCGGTCGACGCGCTGGTAGCGCTCGAGCACGTCCTCCGGGAAGAAGCTGCCGGAGCGCAGCTTGGGGATGCGCAGCGTCAGCGTGCCGACGCAGGTGGCGAGCGACCTCTCGCGGTAGCCGTTTCGGCTGTTCGCCCCGCCACCGCAGAGCTGGTCGGCCTCGGCGTCCATCACGGCGTTCACGACCTGCTCGGCGAGTCTGCGAAGCAGCTCCTGCATATCGATGGCGCCGTCGTCGAAACGGGGCATAGCGAGCATGTCCGGCGTCGGGTCTGATAAGATTTCCATAGCGGTCTTCGTCCTTTCCTAGAACCTGTTGTTGTGGTGATTTCAGATTCTAGGACGAAGGCCGTTCTTCGTTAAACGAGCGCTAGGGTGTCACCCTTACACCAACATTTTCGACGCGATCGGCGGCACGATCATGGGCGAAAGCGATACGAGCGGCAAAGGGCAGCTGCTAACGCGGGATGACGCATCAGACAAGAAAGGCGGGGCGTACGGTGATGAACCGTATGCCCCGCCTTGGCGTAATTAATAACCGCCTAGCTGCGTCGACGCGTGCGACGCAAGCCAATGGCAAGCGCCATGAGACCAAGCGTTGCGAGCGCGTCAGAGACAGCAAACAGACTGTCGCCCGTGCCGGGCATGCCGTCCTTGGAACGCGAGACCGTATGGGCCTTATCGGTCACAGCAAGCTCAAGCGAGCCCGTGCCACTCATGGACCAGACGGCGGGGTTGCTCTCACCCACAGCGGACCAAGATCCGTCCGCGGCAACCGAGAAGGAGAACGACGCGCTCGAGGCGGTGCCGTCGCCGATCATGTAACCGGCAGGCGCCGCAGTCTCCGTCACGGTATAGGTCTCCCCGGCCACGAGCTGGGCCGAGCCAAGCGAGGCGATGCCATCGTCGCCGCTGGTAAGTTCAACGACAGATGAGCCGTCGGCAAACCGGCCTTCAACAGTAAAGACCGCACCGGGCAGCGCATCGCCGGACCCATTACGCTTGAGGAGCTTTAGGGCAAAAGCCGTATTGGTCACTGTGCCGCAGTCGAGCGGTAACTCGATGGAACCGGCCACATTATCTGCCGTAACGGTCAGTTCGTTTGTAGCGACTTCCTCGCGATCGAGGTAATAGCCAGCCGCGGGGGCGACTTCGACAAAGCGATAGGTGCCCCACGCGAGACCCGTCACCACGATGGAGCCATCCGTATCGGTTGCGCGGCCATCGCCCACATCGACCCAGTCCGAACCGCTCTTGAGCTGCAGCTTAAACGTTGCGCCGGCAATGGGCTGTCCGCCCTCGTCGACTTTGCGCATCGACACGCTACCCAGCAGCGGCTCGTTGGTAACGACGGGAGCCGAGCCGTCTGCCGTGGCGAGCACGTTGCCGACCCCATTAGCGGCATCGAGCACATCGAACGAGCTCACGAGCGAGCCGCCCGGCGCAACCGGCGCATAGCCGGTTGCGGAAACCGTCTCGATAAGCCGATAGCCGCCCTTCTTGAGGCCCGTCACCTTAAGGCAGCCGTCCGCATTTGAGGAATGCGCCGCCACTTGCGTGCCCGTCGCGTCGAGCACATATGAACAGCCGGTCTTAAGCCCGGAGATCGTCACGGAGTCAGCCTTGCCAAGCGGCGTGTAGACGAGCTCGAAGCCCGCACCGTTGACCGGAGATCCGGTCGCGGCATCGCGTTTCTCAATGGCGAGCCCCGCGTTGAACTCGTCGTTCTCGACCTTGACGGCCTTCGTCGTTCCCCTATCGCTGCCACCCAGCGTGAACTCGGTCACCGCGCCGGCCGCGCCGGGCTTCTTGGTGAGCGCGGACTCGCCCGTCTCCACCAGGTAGTAGTCGCCCGCGGGCAGGCCGTCGGACTGCCTGACAAAGTAGCCGGCGAGCGAGCCGAAGGCGCCATCGCGGTTGAGCCACTCGACGGAGCCGTCCGCACTCCACTTGCCATCGGCATCAGTCACGATCGCGGCGATTTTCACGCCGCCGCCGTCAACGGAGGAGGCATGGTAGGTGCCGCGGTAGAGGTCGAACGTCATGCCCGCGACCGGCAGCTCGGAAGAACCGTGCCTGTAGACCTTCTCCAGCGAGAACGCAGAGCGGTAGAGCGGATCGGCCACCGTGATCTTGGCGGCGGAAGCGTTGAGCTCGACGCCCTCGTGCGCGCCCCCGAGCGTCACGACGCCCTCGGCATCGATCTTAACCGTGAAGTCCGCCACGGCGACATGGCCCGCGGGCACCACGGACTCGTGGACCCGGTACGTGCCGGCGGGAAGGCCCACGAGCCAGCCCGCGTCAGCGCCGGAGCCGGACTCGCCATAGCCAGACGCAACGGTCGTGGAGACCACGCCTTCATCGGAGCGCGCCCACGTGGCCACCACATCGGAGCCGCTCGAGAGCTCGAAGGCAACGCCGTTGAGGGCGGAGCCCGCAACGGCGCCCGTGCCCGAGCCGCCCTCCACCTTATCGAACGTCAGGCGGTTGCGCACGTTGTTGGCGACGATCGCACGACCGTCAGCCACGTCCCAGCCCTCGGGGGCCCGCGAGAGCGCCGCGCCGCGCTTATCGACCACAACAAGGCGCTCGCCACGGTCGTCGAAGCGAACGTAGAGCGGCGCGTCCAGGCGCCCGTAGCCAGCCGGTGCGGCAGTCTCCTCGACACGGTAGACCTCGCCGTTGATGAGGCCGCGCAGCTCGACGGCACCGCCCACGGGGCTGACGGTCTTTGAGCCGTCGGCGCTATCGGAGAAGCGCCCGGTGACGGTAAAGGTCGCACCGGCCACGAAATCGCCCGTCGCGGCGTCCGCCTTGGAGAGAGAGACGCTGTTGGCCCGGTCCTTCATGGCGAGCGATAGCCTGCCCGTGCCGGAGAGCGACCAGATGCCGTGCTTGTAATCGCCAACGGCGGTAAAGGAACCGTCGGAGCCCACCCTGAAGGAGACGGAGGCGCTCGCAGCGGATCCGTCGCCGATCTTGTAGCCCTCGGGCGCCGCAGTCTCCGTCACGGTATAGGTCTCCCCCGCCACGAGCAGGCCATCGGGCAGCGAAGCCGTGCCGTCGGCGGCGGTCACGAGATCGTGCGCGGCCGAGCCGTCGGAGAACTCGCCCGTCACCGTAAAGCGCGCGCCCGAGAGGTGCTCGCCGTCGTCGTTTAACTTGACGAGACCGAAGCCGAGCCTCTTGTTGGTCACCGTGCCGCAATCGAGGGGCGAAACGATGGAGCCCGCCACGTTATCGGCCCCAACGGTAACGCTCTTGGTGGTGACGCTGCCGCTCATGTAGAAGCCTGCGGCAGGCGCGACCTCGGCAAAGCGATAGGTACCCCAAGCGAGACCCGTCACGGTGATGCGCCCGTCAGCGTCGGTCGTATAGAGGCCGCCCGCAACATCCGTCCAGTCGCCGCCGACAAGTCGCTGCAACTTGAACTGCGCGGACTCGATACCGCTGCCGTCGACATCGACCTTGCGCATCGACACGCTGCCGAGCAACGGCGCGTTGTCGACAACCGGGTCGGAGATAACGTTGGCGAGAGCGTCAGAGCCACCAAGGACCTTAAACTCGCGCACCACCGTGTCATCGGCCCCAATGGAGCCATAGCCAATCGCAGGCGCGGTCTCGACAAGCTGATAATTGCCCTTCTTGAGGCCCGTCACCCTGAGCGCGCCCGGCGTGGCGGGAACAGGGGCCAGGCAACCCGTGCCCGCGGCGTTAAGCGCGTACGAATAGCCGGACTTGAGCCCGCCGATAGCCACAGCATCAGTGGAGCCCAGGGGCGTGTAGCGCAGCTCGAACGCGGCGCCGTTAACGGGAGCCCGCGTGAGAGCGTCCTGCTTATGGATCTCGAGCTGAGCGTTGAACTCGCCGTTCGTAACCTTGACGGCCTTCACCGCGCCCCTGTCGTTGTCGCCAAGCGTGAACTCGGTCACCGCCCCGGCCCCATCGGGCTTCTTGGTGAGCGCGGACTCGCCCGTCTCGACCAGGTAGTACTCGCCCGCGGGCAGGCCGTCGGACTGCCTGACAAAGTAGCCGGCGAGCACGCCAAAGGCGTTCTCGTGGTTCATCCACGGAACGGAGCCATCGGCAGACCACTTGCCGTTGGCGTCCGTCATAATGTCGGCGATCTTGATGCCGCCGCCGTTGGCAGCGGAGGAATAGTACGCACCGCGATAAAGCTCAAAGCTCATACCCGCAACCGGAAGCTCGGAGGAACCGTGCCTGTAGACCTTCTTCAGCGAGAAGGCGGAGCGGTAGAGCGGGTCGGCCACCGTGACGGTCACACCGTGATCGTCAAGCGAGACGCCCTCGGGAGCGTCCACCAAAGAGACCTTGCCCTCGTCATCGATCTTGACCTTAAAGTCGCTAACGGCAAGGTGTCCAGCAGGCACACGGGGCTCGCGCACCGTATAGACACCGGCGGACAAGCCAAAGATTACACCAGCATCGGCATCGCTGCCGGCCTCGCCATAACCGCTCTTAACGGAAACGCTCACGTTTCCGTTCTCATCACGAGACCAGCTTGCAACAACGCTAGAACCCTTCAACAGCTCAAGCGTAACACCGTTAAGCGAATTCGAGGTACCGGTACCGTTACCCGCGGCGTCAACCTTGTTAAAGCTCAAACGCGTCTTGCTGTCGAGCGCGGCAATCGCCTCGTTTTCGGCGATTTCCCAGCCGCTCGGAACACTCTCGAGCGCGTTGCCTTGGGCGTCCACCACGGAAAGCTTGCTACCGGCAGCATCAAACTTGACGTACAGGCTGGAGCTCAGGCGCCCGTAGCCAGCCGGTGCGACAGACTCTTCGATACGGTAGATCTCGCCGCCAATGAGACCACTCAGCGTAACCGCACCGCTGGTGGGCTGCACCGTCTTGGCATCCTCACCCGTATCGGAGAACTTACCATACACGGTAAACGTCGCACCCGAAACAAACACGTGCGAGCTCGCGTCGGCCTTGGAGAGCGAAACGGCATTGGCCGTGTCCTTCATGGTGAGCTCAAGCGTGCCCGTGCCCGCCGCAGACCACACGGTGTCGGTATAGGTGCCGTCAGCCGCAAAGGTGCCGTCAGCCTTGACGGTAAAGCGGCAGGACGCGCTTGCCGCAGAGCCGTCGCCGATCTTGTAGCCCGCAGGGGCCTCGGTCTCGGTCACGGTATAGGTGTTACCCACGATCAGTTGCGCAGACCCCAGCGAGGCCAGGCCGTTCGCATCGGTTACGAGCTCCTTGGAAGTCGTGCGATCGGCAAACTCGCCCCTAACGACAAAGCGCGCGCCCGGCAAATCGTCATGGGAATAGTTAACCTTGCGAATCTTAAGCCCGAGCACATGATTGGTAACGGTTCCGCAGCTCAAAGGCGTAGTAACGGAGCCCTCAACATTGCTTGCAGAGATGGTGATCTCATTGGTTGCAACAGTGCCAGAACCCACGTAGTAACCGTCCGCGGGGGCAACCTCCACAAAGCGGTAGGTACCCCAAGCGAGATCGGATACCGTAATGGCACCATTGCTAACGGTCACAAGAACATCACCGTCAACATCGATCCAATTATCACCGTCACGGCGCTGCAGCTTGAACTTTGCACCCGGAACGGCGGTGCCGTTGTCGTCGACCTTGTTCATCGACACGCTACCCAGATACGGTTCGTTGGTAACAACCGGGGCCTCTCCGCCGTTGGGTGCCAGGACGTTGGACGAGCCGTTTTGGTCGTCCGCAACGTCAAACGTAGCCACGACGGCCTCACCGTCGCCACGCGCCTTATAGCCTGTAGCCGGCGCGACCTCGACAAGCTGGTAGCTGCCCTTCTTGAGTCCGGAGACTTTAAGGTCACCATCGGAGGCATAGGACGTCTTGCTCGAATCGAGCGCCGTACCCGTGCCATCAAGAGCATAAGATTGGCCGCTCTTGAGTCCCGTGATCTCAACGGGAGAGGTCGTATTCATCGGCGTATAGACCAGCTTAAACGTTGCCCCGCTAATGGCCGCATTGGTCTTGGAATCGCGCTTGGCAATGGCGAGCCCCGCGTTGAACTCATCGTTCTTGACATCGAACGAAAAAGTATTGCCGCTGTCGCCCAGCGTGAACTTTTTCACCGCGCCGGCCGCGCCGGGCTTCTTGGTAAGCGCGGACTCGCCCGTCTCGACCAGGTAGTATTTGCCCGCGGGCAGGCCGTCGGACTGCCTGACAAAGTAGCCGGCGAGCACGCCAAAGGCGTCATCGTGGTTCATCCACGGAACGGAGCCATCGGCAGACCACTTGCCGTCGGCGTCCGTCACGATCTCGGCGATCTTCACACCGCCGCCGTCAACGGAGGAGGCATCGTAGGTGCCGCGGTAGAGGTCGAACGTCATGCCCGAGACCGGCAGCTCGGAATCTCCGTGCCTGTAGACCTTCTCCAGCGAGAAGGCGGAGCGGTAGAGCGGGTCGGCCACCGTGATCTTGGCGGCGGAAGCGTCGAGCTCCACGCCCTTGTGCGTCACGACGCCATCGACGCCGATCTTGACCGTGAAGTCCGCCACGGCGACATGGCCCACAGGAACAGCAGCCTCGTGAACCTTGTACTCCCCTGCCGGCAAACCCACAATCCAGCCAGCGTTTTCGCCGGCGCCAGCCTTGCCATAACCGTCCTCCACAGTAACGGAGACAGCGCCATTCTCATCGCGCGACCACGTAGCGACCTTCTTGCCAGTGCTATCCAGGACCTCCAACTTCACGCCGTTGAGCTTCGTATCGGCGGCAATGCCCGTACCGCTTCCGCCCTCGACCTTGTCAAACGTCAAGCGCGTCGCAGCGTTGGTAAGCGAGCCATTATTATTTTGAGCGTTATACCAACCGGCAACGGACCCGTCGACCTCTTTCACGCTGTAGGAATACACCTTGCCGTTCTGGTCGGTCTGGGGCAATCCCGTAAACTCGTAGGTCCAGGTGCCATCTTCATTCTTGGTCCACTTAGGCGCCGCATCACGCAGGGCGCCAGTGGCATCGGCAACCTTGACTAGTTCCTCGCTGCCACCCTCAACCTTTCGATACAAATTGAGCTCAATACCGCAGGTAGAAGGATCAAGCGTCGAAGCAAGCCCCGAGCCCCAGTCATTCCAAGTCTTAGTACCGCTGACGGAAGTCGTCACCAGCTTGTTTACATAATTCTGGGTTCCGCCATCGGCCGTAGCCGGCACAAGCTCAAGACGCATCGACCCGTCGGCGCTCGTGGCCAGAACATCACTCGGAGCGGTCGTAGCCAGATAGCTACCCTTAACCAGCTCCACAGCGCGATACTGATATGTCGCGTCCGCACCAACGCCCTTAGCAGGTAAATTGTCAAACGAAACGTCGGTATCGGCAGTTCTAACAACCTTCGTAAGCAGGTTGCCGTTAAGGACCGAGTCGTCGTTGAACGGGCTACTTACAACGGACCCGTACTTGGTAAACCACTTCCACGTATCCCCGCCATCAGAAGAGCGCTGCAGAACAAACGTCGTAGCCCAGGAGTCATTTGGAGAAGACGTGCCCGGACGTGTTACCCAAGCGTTGTCGCCATCATCCCAAGTCTTGCGAACCTTTATCGAAGTCGTTGTACCCTTCAACTCGTTGGTAATGTTCGATTTCCAGGTTGAGCTTCCAGATGCATGCTCTTCAGTCTGAGAGGGCAGGTAGATGCTCGCCCCGCTATCCCTTACTGAGTAGTTTCCGTTCTTATCGCAGTCAAGATAGACCTTGACCTTAGACTCCCGCTGCTGCTCATAGACCAGAAGGCTTTCGACAACGCGATATTCAACGTTAACCGCAGAAGAACCGGTACCGAGAGAGAGCGGGAGCATGGTCCAATGGCTTTTGAAGTTGTAGGGACCCTTGCCGTCATTTTCCATTGGCGTCAGCTGATCGACCGTTTTAGGAACGCCAGAACCATTAGAAAGCGTATAGCACGTCAGGCCGGTATCTATGTTGTTGACCGTGTCTATATAGCTCGACGCGGTACCCACGTTAACACCATGAGCGGTAAAGAACGTGCCCGCTTCCATCCAATCAGAGTCGGTGCCAGCCTCTCGCGCCTGGAGTGTAAAGTACTGGATCGGCCGTTGCTTCCAATCATCAAGAGCATCCCACTGCTTGGAAAAACCAACCTGGCCATTCAGGACGTTGGTGATATTGGGGAGCAAGCCTGGATCGGAGAGGCACGAGCCGCCGTTACCGTTTATGCAATATTGATACGGCGTCACCGTCTCACGAACGTCATATCGCCACAGGGTACCATCGGGCGCCCATTTTTCGAGGTTCTTGATGGTATAGGTCCAAGAACCTGTATCAGAAGATTTGTCCCAGGAGATATAGTTCTCCAGATCAGGATTATCGCACTGGAGATTGACCAGGCCAGCATCAAGGTCCTCATCCAAGGTGCCGTTCTGGTATTTACGCGTCAACTCGATCGTGATCGAATCAGGCCGCGTGCTAAACACGTTATTACGGTCTTGCCAGATCTTTTTACCCGTAAGCGTCGCTGTAGCAGGCTCATAGGCGTTCTTAAACGTCACGTCGGGTTCAGTGCCAGCTTCTTTAAGCACGACGGTGGGGCCCATGGAGAGGGCACCGGTCACGTCCGTGGGAAGCGACACGCCGTTGGCGGTCGCCCACTCATCCGAAGACTTAAAACCGGAAGCATCGGCGGCAAGCTCGCCCTTGCCGCTCGTGGCGGTGTAGCCGTTGGGCACAACCTCAACGGCAACGTATCGCCACTTGGCACCTGAGGGCGCGTAGATGTCGAGGTTGTCAAACGTGACAGCACCGGACTCGGTGCCATGATTGACGTCCTCGCCCTTGAGCGTCTGCTCAGCCACAAAGGTCAGAGCGCTCTTGGAGTCATCATCCTTGACGTAGTAGCGGTACAGTCTAAACGTCGAGTCGGGATACTTGGTGTCAACGTCGGCACGCCCCGTAAAGACCTTGTGCAGCGTGAGCTTGCTCTGCTTAGACTTATAGGTATTCCTGATCGAGAAGT
The DNA here is from genome assembly GCF_052066095.1 of Collinsella sp. HCP28S3_B9. Taxonomy (NCBI): domain Bacteria; kingdom Bacillati; phylum Actinomycetota; class Coriobacteriia; order Coriobacteriales; family Coriobacteriaceae; genus Collinsella; species Collinsella sp. HCP28S3_B9. The sequence continues at coordinate 10,169 of NZ_JBQHST010000007.1, read as the reverse complement.
CCGTATATCTAATATCGTAGACCTTGTCAAAGGCCTTATCGAGTTCGCTTTCGGGCTTGAGGTCCCAGCCAGGCTTACCAACAATGCCATCGATGACCTCGCGCACACGGTACTCAATGCGACGTCCCTCGGCATCATAGGCCGCGAGCTTATTATCGCTCGGCAGAGCGTTGCTATTGGAATTGTCCCCGTACTGGCCGATGCTGAACGTCCAGTTGTTGCCGTCTTTCTCAAGGCTGTCCGTCCAGGCCACAGCAGTCTTGCCGTCAAGGATCTCCTGACCAGAGTCGGTCTTACCCGTATTAGAGCTGGCCACGGTATAGCCCTTTGCCTGCGTATCATCCACATTCAGTGCAAGGCCAGACCAAGGCAAAGCAGCGCCATCGGTCCAGTTGCCGTTAGCTCCGTACGAACCCGCAAGCAGGCGGCGCTGCACGTAGATAGAAATCGCCGGCAGGTCGTCTTTGGAGTAACCGACAGGGACGTTCTCCCACAGCTTCTCACCCGAGACCGTTACCGAGCCGTGGATATGGAAATTGAACGTCGAGTCCTCACGGTAAACGAGCTGCTGGTCGTTGTCTGCAAGGAGGCAATCGGCAAACGATCCAACCTCGTCATCTGCCTTATCCCACGAGCCGGGGTCCTTTGTATAGGAATCCTTCGAAACCGTATCGTCATCATAGTAGTCGAGCGCGCCCTTGGTGTCATCCAGGACATTCATATCCACACGCGCGTAATAGACGTACTGTCCGCCGTTGCCGTCGTACTTGGGAAGGTTCTTGAACGTGGCGTATTGGGTAAAGTCACCCTTGGTGTCGTTGCGCAGGCGATCGGCTGGGTCGGACGACACCCACTCAAAGTGGCCGTCGTACTCGGAAGGAGAAACCGACGAGAGCGTAATTACGGGATTTCCATTGCCATCTTTAATGATATTGCCGTTATCGTCATACGTATAAGCCGCACGATACAGCACCAGCTTAACGTCAGGGCGCTGGTTGAGGACGTCCTTGACGTAGTGGTCAAACCACTTGGTATGGAACGTCACGTCCTTGGTGCCCGTACGCTTGTTAGTAAACGAATAGTTGAGCTGGTCTTCCTGATGCCAGGGCGAACCGAAGTCTGTGCTCGAAAGTCCGCCGACGGATCGATAGTCACCGGCATTGACGATATTCTCCTCGACCTTCCAATCAACGATGGCGCCGGAAAGATCGTACTTAGGAAGTCCCACGACGGAGAAGAAGGATGAGGCCTTGTTCACATCGACCGTAAAGGTAATGGACTTTGAATCCTCTGAAACAATCACATCGGTGTTTTCGGAGGCGTCAGCAGACCCAGTTAGCGAGCTAAAGTTGCCCTCCGAATCTTTTTTCTTTAGAGGCTGGTCGATTTTACCGGCAACCCTAACGAACAGCTCCCGACTGTTGTCACAGACAAACGTAAACTCGGAGCTCGATGCGGGCGCAGAGATTGTTATCTGAGCCTTGGGGCGCTTGCTCTCAGCAGATCCAGCGTCAGCCCAGGTCTTATCGATAGAGATATCCACCGAACCAACGCGGCGATTCGTGACCTCGAGAGAATTTTTATCGCGATTTTCCCCATACGATACCTCATACGAAAAGCCCTGCGAAAGGTTCTTGGAGATCATGCGAGTAGAGGTATCTGTCTCAGGCCAATTTCTAAGCAGCGAACCATAGGCCGCAATCTCCTCGGAAGAGCCGTATGTAGCCCTGCGAACAGCAGTATCGCGATCGATGACCTCATATTCTAGGTCGTCTGGTGTATCGCTGCTATTAAGCGTAGACAGCTCTCTGATAGAGACGTCATCCTTGGAAAGCCCGCCAACTGGGACATTTAATTCGTCGTACCAAGAGTTCTCTTCGTTAAGGGTGACCTTATTAATCAGTTCACCCTCTCTATAGGCCAACTGTTCATCCCTTTGAGAAACGATATCGTGCTTCGCATACAGGCCAATCTCAACAGGCACGCGGGAGGCAGCGTTGCCGCTATCAAGCCATTTCTTGGAGACAGCAAATTTCGAACTGGAGGCATTGCCTTCAATCACGGGCCGGTTATAAAACTTGGTATAGATTTTGCGAGACTCGGGGTCGATACCGCGAACCGTATGGTCTAGGTTAAAGCCATCCACCGATTCCTCAAGAAAGAGGTAGTCGTACTTAGACCCGTTGTCGTCATATTTGGGTAGACGGATAAACTCAACATGCCAAGGACTCGTCTCCCACCAGCCAAGCTCCCAGGAAGAGCCAGGAATCGTCTGAAGATTGGGCGTGGGATCAACGCGACCGTCCAGCTCAATCGTTGTAAGCAGCGAATCGTTGCGGATTACCTTGACCGTTACCTTTGGAGCAACGCCATTACCACATTGTTTGGCATCCTGTGTCCAAATAGGATTGCCCTCGGCATCAAGGGCCTGCCAATACTTATCAACGGTCGCATCAACTGTATCCACGTAGCTGTTGACAAAACATTTCTCTTTAGCATCATATTCGCCATAACAGAAAAGGAGATTCTGGTTGCCGTTAGCATCAGTAAACGTGCCATAAAACTGAAACGGGCCGTCCGGTGTGGTAGGCAAGGCAGAGAACCGGTCAGGATCCTGCGTGTCCAGCACCTCAACCTCTTGCCAGCGGTAAACGTACTCGTTGCCCAGCTCGTCATATCGGGGCAGGCCGCTCTTCGAGAAGGACTGCTCAGAATTCTCGGCGCTCCAGCCGTTAAGCGTGACGCGACCGTCAGCGACGTCGTTCCAGGTATAGGTGCCGATAAGCGAGCCATCAGCTCCATACATGGGATCTTCGTTAGAGAACCACTGTCCGTTGTTGTATGTAGCATGCTCTTTAAGGATGCGCTGGAGCTGAAAGCTCACCTCGACGGTACCGAGCTGATCTTGATAGGCGCCGATATCCCAGCGCTTCTTGGCGCTAACGGTTACGGTCTCAGCACGACGATTGGTGAGCGTACCGCCGTTGTAGACGCCAAAGTTGTCGGAATCGGAGCGCATCCATCCATCAAGCAAATACTCGGTGTATGTATCGCTTGCACTGAAATAGTTGGGACCGAGATCGCCCGACGTGTTGCCCTCGTTGTCGACCTTGCCGAACACATGCTCATAACCCGCGAGGGTCGACTCGCGGAGCTGGTAGATATAGGGGTAGCCCTCGGGATCGTACTTGGCAAACTGCGTGAAGCCATCGGTGCCGTACTTATTGAGCAACATCTTCCCAAGGTCCATCTTAGCGTTGTTGATGGAACCGTCTTCACTGTTGTAGCTCGCGCCCAGCTTATTATTCTGCTCGGCCGTGACCTCGAGCTTTACGAACTCGCCTTTGCGATCACCCGTCATCACGACCACCTGCGCCGCGCTCCGCGCATCGTTGCCGGGCCTTGCGGAATAGCGCCACAGGGTATAGGTGGCCGCAGGGCGCGAAATCTCGTTGCCATTGGAATCGGTCGAACCGGGCACGTAGTCGTCGAGCCAGACCTTGGTAGCCTCAAACCGCGTGGTGCCCGTATGGCGCACCGTCATAGTACCGCCGCTGTAGCACGCGGAGATATCGCTCGCATAGTCGGGAACAACCTTGTTGTCGTAGGAGACCTCGTAGGCATCGCGATAGCCGGAGGTGCCGGAGTTATCTATTGTCTGCTGGATCAGGCGGTACTTCATCGACACGCCGGATGGATGGTAGGCCGGCATGCGACCGCTTATAACATAGTTGTTGGAAGCATTGTCATTCCAGGTAACACTAAAGAGCTGGTGTTCGATGAGCTGCAGAAGACCGTCCCCGTTGATATTGCTTACATCCTTGTCGTCAGACGCACCCATATGCCGCGCAGCCGTAAGGGTCAGGTACTTACCCCATCTCGAATACCAGCCATTATCGCCGGAAAGGTTGTGATCTACCATATCGTTGCCGATGTGGACATCGACGTTGAAGCTAACGTTTTTGAGCATCATCAGACATTCTTTGGCATAGGGCTCCACATAGTCCGTACGGTCACTCAGCATGGAGGAGTCGGGCACGATGTAGTCGCCAGACTCAGAGCTCTGCGAAGGGTCGGCGTTGGAGTTAGGATAGAGCGTCGAGCCAGTTTTGACTTCCACGGCCCCACCGCCAGCCGTCACGTGGGAAATTGCATACGTGATGGGCTGTTCTTGCGCCGTGCCGTCGTCCGTTCGCGTCACGACCTTGGCGGGAAGCTTGCCTGCGAGTACCACAGACGCCTCGTATTCGGAGACCGTGGACGCTGCAACGCTTACCAAGTGGCCATCGGTCTTGGCGGCATCGAGGGTCTCCTGGGTAAATCCGAGCTGCGTGGCCGCTTCATCGGACAGGTTATCTCCGTCCTTGGTGAGCGCCACATAGGTCTTACCGCCATCAAGAGAATAGAACACACGGTATTCGTTTCGATTCTGGAGAGCCTCCGCGGACGGGCGGTTGGCGTTGTTGTTATCGGCCCAAAACGTGGTGAACGTGATCTTGCTGCCGTAAGAATCCACAGGAGTCACCGCAGAAACCGGATCCTGGGAGGTGCCCGCCACAGTGACGGCAACCGTTGAGGAAGCATCGGCCCTATCAATCCCAAGAAGCCCCTCAACATGGGAGCGCGCGGGAATAGTGAGCTCGCAAGTGCGCACGCCCTCGGTCTGCGTCTGTTGTATCGCCCAGTCAAGCGTTGACTCCTCGTCTTTAAGGAGCGCGGAATCGAGCAGTACATCGGCATCGACGGCAAAGGACTCTTGAGCCTCAAAGGAAAGGTCGGCATCGGTCTGCTCGTCATGCGGAGTAGCGAAAGCCACAGTAAGCTTAGAGGCAGTGAGCTGTGCATACCCAAGGCGGATGCGCGTGGTATTGCCCTCAGCGTCCAAGCGATAGAGGGCAATGCGCTTGATGCCATCATGGTCCTGGAGCTTGGCCGAATCGAGGTCGAAAGTGAGCCCGGCGGGAAGATCGACGGTAAAGGTGTCGCCTTCAAGCAGCGCCGTGTTGAGAACACACTTGATGTTGAGCGAGGCAGGCAGCTGCACAGGAATTTCCTCGATGGGGCCTGCTCCAGCAAGCTCTCCCAGGCGCTTGTCAAAGGCAAGGCCCTCGGAGGATACCGTGAGCGCGCTGGCATCGTGCGACCAGTCGCGCGGGACCACGTCAACGGCATCCTGGTTGCCAGAAGTGTCCTCGTTGGAGGCGGTGGTGTTGTTGGAAGTGTTTGAGTCAGACTTGTCGTCGTTCGAAGCACTCGCGCTAGCCTCATCCGAACTATCGCTCGACGAGACGCCCGATGCGGCGTCCGAGCCGGTCTTGTCATCCGACTCCCTCGCCGCATCGGTCTCGGTAAACGGTTGGACAATGTCCTGCCACGACTGGGCGTCCTCAAGCGTAAGGGCAACCGCGCTGGCAACGCCGTTACCCAAAAGGGCCTCGACGCACATGATAAAAGTGAGGGCAAAAGCCAAAGCACGCTTAATCTGCCTCATCCCAACCTACTTTCGGTATTAGTGTCCTAGAACTCATATTTTACCGAAACAACAACCGGAGAAAAATAGGATTAAAGAAAGGCGGAGCACTACTTGCCCAGGCGAAATGCTCGTCTGGGCATTTTCAGACTGATTAAATGCAACATCCATCTGCTTGAAAGCGACATCACGAACCGTGCTGCCCTGTGCGGTCAAAGTCGTGAACTACCGTGCAGTTTTACGTTTATATGCGCAGCTTTTCCCTCTCACAAGCTGTGTTTTCTCCGATCATTCCCTGCCGAGATGTAGTATTGCTTCTTGTTTTCATACATTTGCGCATCTGCGGCTTTCAGAAGCGACTCAAAATCCGTGTCCTTTGTGCCGCTTATCGTCGTACCGAGGGACGCGGTAGCCCCCAGTTGGCTTTTTGCCGTTTCCAGTAGTTTCTGAAACGCCGGATGTGTGATGTTTGGCAGAACCGCAATGAACTCATCTCCGCCAAGCCGATACACATGACGCTTTCCGAACACAGATTTCAGCGTCTGTGCGGCCTGCACAATGGCTTTATCACCGGCGTCATGTCCCTTTTGGTCATTTATTTCCTTTAGGCCATTTAGGTCGCACATGACAACCGCCAGGGGAAAATACTTCTCCAGCTTTTCTGCGTACGCCCAATCCAGTGCTTTTCTGTTTTTACAATCTGTGAGCTGGTCATATAACGCACTGTGCTCCAGTGCATTCGCATTATCGCGCAGTCTTATCATAAAAGAGACCATAAACTCGATCATATCCATCTCATTCGAGATCTCGTGCAGTTTCTCTTTGGGAGGATTGTCCACACCGTAGAATCCGACCATCTTGCCGTTGATTTTGATTGGCCCTGTCACAAGGGTATTGACACCCTGAGGTTTCAGCCGTTCATAGATGGCTTCGTTTGTTTTTTTGCATTCTTCAATGTCATAGATGATGGCATTGTTAGATTCTTGATATTGTGCAAACCATGTTTCAATGATGCCTTCATACGGCACATCCTGCAGGTTATCTTTTTCTTTGGGTACGCCCGCTTTGCACCACTCGTAGGTGTTGTCAAACGTTCCGCGGTCATTCTGTTCAAAGATGTACGCTCGATCGGCGGTCACACGCTGTCCGATATACTCCACCAGTTGATTCAGTACTTTGTCCGGAGTTGCTTCTGAAGCGGCATACCGAACCATGTCCGTGAGGAATCTCTCGTAATTCAGGAGTCGTTCCTGCGATTCGCGCTTGCTGACTTCCAACGCTTCCATTTCCTTATGGTACAGAATTATCTGGAGCTTGCTTCGCATCATCGTGGCAGTCAGAAACATGCTCAGCACCCCGTACAAAATAACATTCACGAGGTTTTTGGATAGAATTGGGTTGTGCTGCGCAAAGAAAGCAAGTCCGATATAGAGCAGCATGCTGCTCAGAATCAGCCCGTTCATGACCGCCGCTCTAGCGGTAAACAGCAGCGGCGCTACCATCATGAACACAATGTAGTTGACCGTGAGCTCCTCCGGCGTAATCAGCGTTCCCGTAATAATGCCAAACAGCAGCAGCGCGGCAAAAAAGCTGTATACAACCAGCTCTTTCCCCAAGAAGCTTCTAAGTTGACAACGAGAAATGCAAAAATAGAGCAAAGAAAGGAACGTATAGGCCAGATACACCCATTTATATTTTCCGATACTCAGAGAAACCGCACTCAGCAGCGTTATGACTCCAAAGGCAACAAGCGCCACAACAGAATACAGCCGCATGGCTTTCCAGTTTTCTTCCCATGCATTCTGTTTTACTTTCTCATAATCACAACGACTAAACATAAACAAGGAAACGATATTATTCATACGTGTATTTTCAATCTCTGTTTTATTGCTACTTTGCCTGTCCATAACAAACATCTGAATATCCATCAGAATCAGGCCATAGTCACCGGGTTCAAAACAACCTAAATTAGGTTTTATCACTCTCCCGCAATAATTCAAGAAAACCGATACCGATCTTTCGGGTATCGCCGGGCGTATTTACTCAGATCCATCCCAATCAATCGAACATCACACTACGGATAGACGACCTGAGCGGCAAGGGAGCCCCAGGGGATGCCGCACTAAGACAAACGGGTCTCTAGGCTCGAAAGGCCGTTCAGGGTCAGGTCGTTGGCGACCGCCGAGACGCGCTCGATGGGAACCGATCCGTCGGACAATGCCCACGTGCGATAGATACCGATAATACCGGACAGCAGAAACGCCAGGTAGTAATCGAACATCTCGTCCTTGAGACCTTGGGGCAGCAGATCGCGCTCGGCAATCTCATGTTCGAGCGGCGCACGAAGACGAGCCATAAAGTCGTCGAGCGGAATGTTTTCAATCAGCTGGCGATTGAGCACCAAATTGTTGCACAGCGCCTCGTTAACGGTTTTGAAGAAGGTCGCCGCCGCTCCGAGTGCGCGCTCGTTGGTGTTACCGCCCATAGAGGAAAGCGTCTTCTCGACTGAGTCGACAATCATCTCGACCACATCCACGGCAATGGCATCGAGCAAGCCGTCCACCGTGCCAAAGTGCACATAGAAGGTCTTACGGTCGACATTTGCCTCGCGCGCGATGGCGCTCACCGTAATATCGGCGAGGGGCTTTTCCATCAGCAGTCGCTCGAATGCCGAAAGAATCGCATTGCGACTGCGAACGATGCGGCGGTCAAGGCGCGGTTTAGTGGTGGCCATAGACGTGTCCCCTTCATGTCAACTGCCCACCTATAGCTCCTGTACAAGTGGGAGATAATCAACGTAAGAGGATTATCCTACATCTAGCATCGCAATGACGAGCATCATTAAGAACGCACGACTCACCATCTGGGCTCTAGGGCCGCTTCATTTTATTGAGCGCCGCAGGGGAAACGCGGATACCGTCGCCAGTCTGACGAACATAGGTCTTCCGTGCCGGTTTAGAGGCCACAGTAGTCTTTTGAGCATGCTGATTGGGGTCCACGGTAACCTGAGAGGCTGGATGTGCCTTAACGGACGCAGAAGGCTTCTGAGGAGTGCGCCCGAGCTTGCACATCATACGGTCCCAGCGCGCATGGATACTCTCGTTATGAGCGCTCTTAAGGCCCAAAAGAGGGGCGGCCAAAATGGTCGGAGCGATAAAGGTGATCAGACGCCAAAGCAGATAGCCGGCAGTCGCTGCCGTGCCAAAAAAGTGACCCAGGAACAGCGCGAAGCCGCCCTCGGCACCACCGGTGCCGCCAGGCAGCGGGACGGCGGAGCTCAACAGCTGTACAAAAGCACTCGCCGCCATGACCGAGAAAAAGTCAACGTCGTACTGACCAAAGGCAAGCATCAAAAAATACGGAACCAGGTAGAAAAACGCCAGCTGCAACATGGTGATGACGACCGTGAGCAGCATGGACGAAAAATGGCCGGCAGAGAGTTTGAATTTCTCGGAGAACGAGTAGATCTCGCCATCGACAAAGGTACGCCAGCCCTCGATCTTAGTAGCGGAAACGCCCATGCGCTCGAGCCAATTGATAATACAATGTGCGACGCGCGTGACGGTCTTGGGCATCAACGCCACGGCAAAGATGCCGAGAAGAATGCAGCAGTGGCCGCCAAAACTAAAGACGCAAAGCAGCGTCATGTCGCCATAGCGCTCGGCGAAAAACGGCATGCGGGCGAGCAGCAGAATGGCACCCCATGCCACCAAACCAAACTGGTACACGATAAAGCGGGTGAACTGCGTGGCACCCGCTTCGCCCACATTTTGGCCGGCTTTGGTCAGGCGATAAATCTGGGCAGGCGTGGAGCCCATCATCATGGGCGTCAGGTTGCCAAAGAAGATGCCGCTCGCCTCGACCGAAATGAGGTCGCGGATGCCGACAGGCGAATTGGGATCGAGCCATACGGCAATCGCGTACGCCACGATGCCAAAAAACAAGTATAGGAACATGCAGAAGCACGCGGCAGCGAGCCACGGCGCCTGAACGCTAGCCATGGCGGCCCAGAACTGACCCATCTGACCGGTCACGACCAAATAGACGATATAGCCCACCAGCACAATGCCAATAAAGATGGCACCACGACGTGCGCTCTTGTTGTCATCGCCGCCCGAAACATCGACTTGAGGCTTTGGGGTATGCTGAGAGGACTCCGTCATGAGGCTCCTTCTGACCGTCAATGTATCTGGCCTATTGTACCCGTCTGGGAGATAAGCAAAACGTAAAGCTATGGGGCAAATGGGATTAACAGACAAGCCCGCAGGTAATAAAAAACCCGCCCTTCGAAAAGAAGGCCGGGTATCCAAAACTTGGTAGCCCGTACCAGATTCGAACTGGTGATCTCCGCCTTGAGAGGGCGGCGTCCTAAACCGCTAGACGAACGGGCCATAAGCCTCAGCAGAAAAGAAGTGGTAGCCCGTACCAGATTCGAACTGGTGATCTCCGCCTTGAGAGGGCGGCGTCCTAAACCGCTAGACGAACGGGCCACATGACATCTGCACTGCCGTGCTGCGAGGATATATATTACGGGACAAAAAACGCGAGCGCAAGAAGAAATTCCAAATTGGCCAAATTTTGTCGTGAGGTTATGGAACACACAGGTCAACCTGGGGTAGCTAATTTGGGACGGGGCTTTTTTAGCTACCCCTGCCAAAATCACGATTTTTAGTCCTATTGACAGCGGGGTAGCTAAAAA